>NZ_CAXSQB010000001.1:164925-175332 GCF_964239415.1 Clostridium sp. ATCC BAA-442
CCCCCCCCCCCCCCCCCGGGCGTTTCTGTCTCCTCTTGACAAATATACTCTTTGTTGTATACTCGATGTTGAATATTGAGTAAGGAGGAGACGCTATGACAAAGCTTCTGGTGCTGGGACTGCTGGACGGGGGGCCCATGTCGGGCTACGACCTTCAGCAGAAGCTGGGCGGGGCGGACGCGGAGCGGTGGGGCGGCGTGCTTCCGGGCTCCATCTACCACGCGCTCAAAAAGCTGGAGGGGGAGGGCTGCATCGCCCTGGCGGGGGTGGAGCAGACGGGCTACCGGCAGAAGGCGGTCTACCGGATTACCGAGGCGGGACGGAACCATCTGCACACCCTGATCGCCGACGCCCTGCGGACCTCCTCCGCCCTCTATCCCACCACACTCTACAGCGCCCTCTCCCTGGCAGACAAGCTGCCTCCGGCGGAGGTGCGGCTGGCCCTGGAGGAGCAGCGGCGGCGGCTGGAGGCGGAGTACGCCGCCCTGGAGCGGGGCCGCGCCGGCAATGAGGGACAGGAGGTGCCGCCCCTGGCCCGCATCACCATTGACAACATGGTGGACATCGTCCAGCGGCAGCGCAGATGCGTGGAGGAGCTGCTGGCGGCCGTGGGGGAGGCTCCATGAGGCCGGGGCGGTTCGGGCGGTACGCCATCCGCACGGCGGACGGGGTGCAGGAGGCGGCTTACCTCCCCATCGGCGGCATCGAGCAGTATATCCGCGTCCGGGGGCGGAGCCGTGCCAACCCGGTCCTGCTGGTGCTCCACGGCGGGCCGGGCAGCACCTTGGGGGCCACCGCCTGCCGGTGGCAGGGGGCGCTGGAGGCGGCGTTCACCGTGGTCCACTGGGATCAGCGGGGCAGCGGGAACACCTATTACCGGGACCCGGCCGCCCCGCCGCCCACTGTGGAGCGGCTGCTCTCCGACCTGGACGAGCTGGTGGACGCCCTGCGGGCCCGGTATGGCCGGGACAGGCTGTTCCTGCTGGGCCACTCCTGGGGAAGTCTGCTGGGCGGGCTCTATGCGCTCCGCCGCCCGGAGAAGCTCTCAGCCTGGCTCCCCGTCAGCCAGATGGTGGACTTCAAGCGGTCCGAGCAGGTATCGGCGGCGGAGGCCATCCGAAGGGCCCGCGAGGCGGGGCGGGAGAAGGAGGCGGAACGGCTGGCGCAGGAGCTGGAGCAGGTGCTGGCCCTGCGGCGGCTGGACCGGGCGGGGGCCGAAGCCCTGCTGCGGTTTCGCCGGCGGAAGGAGCGGTATCTGCCGCCCCAGTACGGCGGGCCGTCTCCGCTGGGGGGACTGGCCGCCCCGGAGCTGACCGGAAACGACCTGCGGTGGAAGCTCCGCTTTGACCGGATGCTGGCGGCCAACGCCGCCCTCTACGAGGAGCTGCTGGGGGGCCTGCTGTCAGTGGGAGCGGCCGCCCAGCATGGCGTTGAGCTCCGCCCGGGTACAGTGGTAGTCCCCGTCGCCGCTGCGGCGGTAGGAGCCGCGGGCCAGGTCGCCGCCGATGTAGACCGGGCGCTGGTCCCGCTCCGCCGGGGGCACCGTGATGGCCACGATATCCCCGCCGTCGACGTGGAGAACCTGGATGTCGCCGGGGGTGAGCAGGTTGGCGCTGACCACCCGCGGGTCCTGGAGCAGGGCGGTAAACTCGTCCACCAGCTCCCGGGGCTCCAGCAGCCCCTGCACCCGCAGGGTGTGGTCGGGCAGCTCCTCCACCCCCAGCAGGATGACGCCGCCGTAGGTGTTGGCAAAGGCGGAATAGGTCTCCCAGATGCTCCTGGGCAGCCCGCCGGTGGCCAGCTTGGCCTCCAGGCGGTTGTTTTCCCGGTAACGGCTGATCTGCTGGAAGTCAAACATGGGATGTCGCCCTCCTTTTGACCCTATTATAAAGGGGAAAACCGCCCTTGACAAGGGAGACATGTTCCTCCCCCCTCCGGCATATGTGTAACAGGGGGGTGTGGACATGGCCTTTGCCGAGCGATTGGGAAATTTCATCTGGAACCCGTGGCTGCTGGGCCTCTTTTTACTCAGCGGCCTGTATTTTTCGGTGCGGACCGGCTTCTTTCAGCTCTTTCACGTCCGGCTGTGGCTCAAAACCACGCTGGGCTCCCTGCTCCGTCCGAAGAGGCGGCGGGAGGGCGGGGGGCTTACCCAGCTCCAGGCCCTGTCCACCGCCCTGGCCTCCACCATTGGCACTGGCTCCATCGCCGGGGTGGCTACCGCCATCTTCTACGGCGGGCCGGGGGCGGTGTTCTGGATGTGGGTGTCCGCCTTTCTGGGCATGATGACCGGATGTGTAGAAAAGACCCTGGCGGTGCGCTACCGGGAGAAAAGCCGGGACGGCGGCTGGCAGGGCGGCCCCATGTGCTACATGGAGCGGGGAGTGGGCAGCCGGACGCTGGCCGCCCTGTTTTCCCTGTGCTGTGTGGCCGCCTCCCTGGGGGGAGGAAATGTGGTGCAGGCCAACTCCATCGCCGCCTCCCTGGAGGCAGCCTTCGGCTGGGACCGGCTGGCGGTGGGACTGGTGGTGGCCGTGCTGACCGGACTGGTGATCCTGGGCGGCATCGGGCGCATCGGGCGGGTCAGCGAAACCCTGGTGCCCTGCATGGCCCTTCTGTTTATCGGCGGCGGAGTGATGGTGCTGATCTGCCACCGGGCGGCCATTCCCGAGGCGCTGGAGCGCATCGTGACGGGGGCGATCACCCCCAAGGCGGCCCTGGGGGGCGGCATAGGGTACGGCATGGCCGCAGCTATGCGCTACGGCGTGGCCCGCGGTGTATTCACAAACGAGGCAGGCATGGGCTCCTCCGCCATCGCCCACGCCGCCTCCAACGTGCAGGAACCGGCAGAGCAGGGGATGTGGGGCATTTTTGAGGTGTTTATTGCCACTCTGTCGGTCTGTTCCATCACAGCCCTGGTGATCCTCACCTCCGGGGTGTACCAGGAGGATGCGGCCCTGCTGGCCATTCAGAGCGGCACCGTCACCAGCGCCATGGTGGGCGCGCCCCTGTCCGCCGCCGCCTTCTCCACCGTGTTCGGCCGCTTCGGGGTGGTCTTTGTGGCGGTCTGCCTCCTGCTCTTTGCCTTTACCTCTCTGCTGGGCAGCAGCTACTACGGGGAGCGGGGCCTCCAGTACCTCACCGGTACCGACCGCTGGCGCTGGCCCTACCGGGCGGCTTTCCTGCTGGCCGTGGTGGCGGGAAGCGTAGGCGACGTGGCCGTGGTGTGGCAGTTGGCTGATATCTTCAACGGCCTGATGGCCCTGCCCAACCTGTGCGCCCTGCTGCTCCTGTCGCCCGAGGCCCTGGGTCTGCTGAACGGCTGGATGGCGGTCAGAACAGACGGAGCTGCCCATCGCGGCAGGAGCAGGCGGGCAGGTCGGTAACGGTATCTCCGGGGCTAGGTACGCCGGTCAGCAGGGGACTGTCGGGGGCGTGCTCCGCCCGCCGTGCCGCTGTGCGGGCGGGGGAGCGGTTGGCATAGCAGTAGCGGCAGCCGGAAGGACAGGTGTCGTAGGCACCGATGTCCACGCTTTCACAGCAGCCGCAGCCGGGCCGCTGGCCCCGGTCGGGGCCCAGCCGCAGCGGCCCGCCGCACAGGCGCTCCAGCCGGGCCCGGTCGATACAGGCGGCCCGGCCGATGCCGTGGGCGGAGAAGTCCCCCGCCTCGCAGCAGGCCACAATTGACAAGTGATATTCCTTTGCAGTTTGCCCCAGCATGGCCGCCAGCTCCTGCATTTCCAGGGCATTTGGGGGCCGCAGGCCGCCCATGGGACGGCCGGGGTAGGGGTCGAGAAAGCTCACCGTCACCTGATCAGTGAACGGGGAAAGCGCTTTACAGAGCTTGCGGAACCGGGCCTCGTGCCAGGCGAGGCCGATGGCGTCGGTGAACAGAATGGGATCGTACCGCCACAGCACCCGCCCCCGCCCCAGGCGGCGGCCCAGGGCCTGAAAGGTCTCCACAATGGCCCGCTTGTCCCGCAGACCCGGTTCGATCTCCGGCCCGTAGGGGGTGAGGGTGAACTGAAACAGATAGCGGTAGCCCATCCCGTCCAGCTCGTCCAGCCAGGGGAGCAGCGGGGCGGGGTCTTTCGTCCAGAACACGATAGCGTCCACGACTGCGGGGGAGAGGGGGACCCGGCGGAGCTGGCCGGGGCGGTAGGGATTGCGCACCAGCACCTCGCCGGCGCGCAGGCGGCGGAGGAGCCACTCGGAGTACCAGCGGGGGATGTCGGTACGGCGGGAGATGGAGAGAATCACGGGGAATCACCTCGCAAAAAACGGGCGGACAGCACTGCTGTCCGCCCGCTGTGTCATGCGGCTGCGCCGGTCTGCGGCGCGGGGGAGGCAGAGGGCTCCGCCGGAACGGCAGAGCTGCCTCTGGTGTGGCTGGTGATGGTGTAGCCGTCCAGGATGAGCGACTCGCTGCCCTCCTGCGGGACCTCGTGCTCAATGGTGACGGAGTCGCCCACATTGAGGATCACGGCCACCTCATTCTGGGAGGCGGAGACGGAGTAGAACACCTCCTCGCCCTCCAGACGGATGAAGTAGTAGGTGTTGCCGTCCAGCACGGCGGAGCGGAGCTCGGCGATGACGCCGCTGGCCTCGGTCTGCGGCCGTTCCTCCGGCGTGGTGATGCCCTTGCTGCCCAGTAGCTGGACATACTTCTGCTCACACTCGGAGACGGTGGAGCCGGTGGCCACGATTTGGTATTGGGCCACATTGACCATGGCGTAGCTCTTGACCAGGTTGGTATTGTCCTTCAGGGGGATGAAGTAAGTGGGCTCGCCAGCGATATTGAGCAGCAGGGGGAAGGTGGCTATATACCCAAGATCCTGCACCACGCCCATGGCAGAAGCCTGAGCGGCCTTCTCTGTGGCGCCGGGCGCCGTATAGAACTTGGTCTCCTTGGTGCGCTGGTTGGACAGCAGGAAACCCAGGTTGGACTGGTCGGCGTTGGCGGAGGTGACGCCGGTATACATATAAACGTCGTCGTTGAGAGCGATATAGTTGGAGCCTTGGGTGGTGACGGTCACGTCCCGCTGGCCAAAGATGGAGTTGATGAAGCCGTTGACCAGGGTGCCGTGGTAGTCATACTGCTCCATGATGAGTTCGGGGGTGTAGACGTTGTCCACCCATGTGGGCACCTCCTCGTAGTAGGTGCTCTCGCCGGTGATGGCGTCCACCAGGACGGCCCCCTTGATGTCGGTGCCGCCGAAGAGGCCGATGGTCTTGACCACCCGGGGGGCGATCCACCAGGGGCGGCCGTCCTCGTCGATCTCGAACTGGGGCGTGCCGAACATGTAGGTGGGGTATTGGAAGCGCAGGTGGCGCACGATGTTGCGGTTGAGGGGCTCAGAGAAGGAGTATTTCATCCCTTCCTCCAGGCGCACCACAGTGGCCTCCTGGGTGACCATGTCCACGATGACATAGGCGGGCAGGCCCTGGGAGCGGTTGGTGAACCACTTGATGAGGTCGGCATAGGCGATGGGGGCGACCCGGACGGGGCGGCCCTGGTAGTTGATCTGGGTGGAGTCGTTGGAGTATTCAAACTGGCTGACCATGTCGCTGAGGGTGCCCATCTGGCGGTCGCCCAGGAAGTTGGCGGAGTCCTTGTCCAGGGTGGGGATCTCACTAAAGGAAATCTCGGCGATGTCCTCGGCGAAATTGCCATCCTCCACGGTGAGCAGATCCCGGTAGGCCGCGGCGCGGAAAAGGGGCATCGAGAGGATGGAGCCCACGATGGCCACCGCGATCAGGGCCAGAAACAGGATGCCCACAGGCAGGCACTGGGTCTTGATGAAGCGGAGGTACTCCTTGGGGCCTCCACCGCTGCTGACCACATTCATGCCGGAGGTGATCAGGGCGCTGACGACATACACCACACACAGGATGCCGATGAAGGTGTAAAAATCGCTGGACTGCAGGTTGATGGGGGGCAGGGCCACATAGAAGTAGAGGAAGCCCACCACAGCGGTGACGATCAGGTTGATCAGGATCTTCCCCAGCTTGCTTGCAGGGCCTCGGCGCTTCTTGGCCGGTTGCTGTTCCATAAAAACATTCTCCTTTTGTTCCGCGGGCCCGGAGGCCAAACGAACGGGATAAGGGTAGTATAGCCTAAAATCGGCTGAAAGGCAACGGCTGGCCGGAAATTGGAAGATTAAAAAAGAGTAAAGATCCGGTCGAATCTTTTTGTAAAGTTCTTGTAAATACCGTTGACGCGCCACTTTACATTCGGTATACTACTGCTGGCATTTGGTAAGAGATCAGAAAAAAGAATGTAAAAATGAGGGAATGAACGTGAACCTAGACATAAGCATTCTCCTGGGGCTGCTGGGCGGCCTGGCCCTGTTCCTTTACGGCATGCAGATGATGAGCGCCGGCCTGGAGGCCGCGGCGGGCAACCGCATGAAGGGCATTCTGGAGCGGCTGACCTCCAACCGCTTCCTGGGCATCCTGGTGGGCGCGGGCATTACCGCGGTCATCCAATCCTCCTCCGCCACCACTGTCATGGTGGTGGGCTTCGTCAACTCTGGCATGATGACGCTGAAACAGGCGGTGTGGATCATCATGGGCGCCAATATCGGCACTACCATCACCGGCCAGCTCATCGCCCTGGACGTGGGCGCCGTGGCTCCCCTGTTCGCCTTTGTGGGCGTGGCCATGGTGGTCTTTTTGAAGAAGCCCCAGATTCACCACTACGGAAATATTCTGGCCGGCCTGGGCGTGCTCTTTATCGGTATGGAGATGATGGGCTCGGCCATGGAGCCCCTGCGGGAATGGCCCGCCTTTGTCAATCTGGTGAGCACCTTCTCCAACCCCGTTGTCGGCATTCTGGCGGGAGCGGCCTTCACCGCTCTGATCCAGTCCTCCTCCGCCTCGGTGGGTATCCTGCAGGCGCTGGCCCTCAGTGGGGTAATCGGCCTGGACAGCGCGGTATACGTCCTCTTCGGACAGAACATCGGCACCTGTATCACCGCCGTTTTGGCCTCCATCGGCACCAGCCGCAACGCCAAGCGCACCACCATCATCCACCTGATGTTCAACGTGTTCGGCACCGTTTTGTTCACCGTCATCTGCATGGCCACGCCGTTGACCGGGTTTATGCAGTCCATGACCCCCGACAACCCGGCGGCGCAGATTGCCAACATGCACACCCTCTTTAATATTGTGACCACCCTGCTGCTGCTGCCCTTCGGCGGATATCTGGTGAAGATCGCCATGCGCATCCTGCCCGACCGCAAGGAAGACAAGGAGGAGGGGATGCACCTGGCTTTTCTGGTGCCTATGCCTGCCTCCAAGCAGGAGCACCCCATCGGCTTTTCCGCGATGTATGTCACCCAGATCCGCCAGGAGCTCAACCGCATGATGGGCATGGCGAAGGAGAACATCGCCACCAGCTTCCAGGCAGTGCTGGAGCGGGATGTAAAGCGCGTGGAGAGCGCGGAGGCCACCGAGGAGTATATCGACTATCTCAACAAGGAGATCTCCCAGTACATCTCCAACATCATCGTGCACGAAACCAACGAGAAGGACTCCACCGCAATCAGCGCCTACTTCAAGATCACTGGCAACATCGAGCGCATCGGCGACCATGCCATGAATATCTGCGAGTACACCCAGATGCTGGACAAGAAGAAGATTCAATTCTCAGAGGAGGCTCAGGAGGAACTGAGGACCATGGAGGCCGTATGCCTGGAGGTGCTGGACCTGCTGGAGCAGGAGAGCATCGAGCCCACCGACTGGCTCACCAAGGTTTCCGCGCTGGAGCAGCGGATGGACGACATGACTGAGGAGTATCGCCGCAACCAGATGAAGCGGATGAAGCAGGGCTCCTGCTCAGACGAGGCGTGCATCATTTTCTCCGAGCTGCTTACCGACTTTGAGCGCATCGGCGACCACGCGCTGAACATCGCCCAGGAGCGGGCGGGCATTGCCACCGAGGCCACCGACGCTTGACAAAAAGACCGTATCCCCGCCGGGGGACACGGTCTTTTTTTGTGGATCTCAGAGGGCGGCGCACTGGGCTTCGATGTCCGCCTCGCAGGCCTTCATGGCCTGGAGGGTGCGCTCCAGCAGGTCGTTGAGCTCCCAACCCAGGAGTTGGGCTCCCTGGGTGATGGTCTCCCGGGAGCAGCCGGCGGCAAACTTTTTGTCCTTGAATTTCTTGCGCAGACTGGACAGCTCCATGTCCTGCACGCTCTTGGAGGGGCGCATGAGGGCGGCTGCGCCGATCAGTCCGGTGAGTTCGTCCACGGCGAAGAGCACCCGCTCCATTTCGTGCTCCGGCTGGGCGTCGCCCTCCGTCATGCCCCAGCCGTGGCTGACTACCGCGTGGATGAGGGCCGGGTCCAGCCCGCGGGCCTCCATGATCTCACGCACCTTGACGCAGTGCTCCTCCGGGTAGCGCTCGAAGTCCAAGTCGTGCAGCAGCCCCGCTTGGGCCCAGAACGCCGCCTCCTCCCCGTAACCCAGCTCCCGGGCGAACCAGTTCATGACGGCCTCCACCGTCAGGGCATGGCGCAGGTGAAAGGGCTCCTCGTTATACTGCCTGAGCAGGGCCAGCGCCTGCTCCCTTGTCAGCTCCATGGTCCGACGCCTCCTTGAAAGAATAGTACCATCATACCACGAAAGGAAAGAATTTGTAAAGTGCATGGGGCGGGACTTGCCATCCGTCGGAAACCGTAATATACTAGGAGCATCCAAACATAAGGAGGGACCCATTATGAAGTATGAGATCATTGGTGAGCCCATGCCCGTTGTGGTGTGTGATCTGGAGGCCAACGAGGCCATGATCACCGAGCGGGGCTCCATGGTGTGGATGAGCCCCAACATGAAGATGGAAACCGGAGCCGGCGGTATTGGCAAAGCCTTCGGTCGCATGTTCTCCGGTGAGTCGATGTTTCAAAATACTTATACCGCCCAGGGCGGAGCTGGGATGATCGCCTTTGCCTCCAGCTTCCCTGGGTCCATTAAGGCGGTGGAGATTGACCCGGCCCACCCCGTAGTGGTGCAGAAAAGCGGCTTTCTGGCCTCTGAACAGGGGGTGGAGCTGTCCATCTTCTTTCAAAAGAAAGCGGGAGCTGGCTTTTTCGGCGGCGAGGGATTTATTATGCAGAAGCTCTCCGGCCGCGGCACGGCCTTTCTGGAGGTCGACGGCTATGCGGTGGAGTATGAGCTCCAGGCGGGGCAGAGCATGGTGGTGGACAGCGGCAACCTAGCCATGATGGATGCCACCTGCACCATTGACATTCAAATGGTGAAGGGCGTCAAGAATGTCCTCTTTGGCGGCGAGGGCCTGTTCAACACCGTGGTAACCGGGCCGGGCAAGATTCTGCTCCAGACCATGCCGGTCAGCGGGGTGGCGGCGGCGCTGGCCCCATTCTTCAACACTGGAAGCAAATAAATGGATACCCTGATGAGCCTGCCCATGACCGCCTCTGTCCTGACGGAGTATGGGGACTTGGAGGAGGCTTGCCGTTCCTGCGGCTGTGACGGCCTGGAGGTGGTATGGGGCGGTGAGGAACTGCCTTGCACGGTGCCGCAGGCGCTGCACGTGGGCTACCACCTGACCTTTTATCCAGATTGGCTGGATTTCTGGCGGGGAGACCGGGCCGCACTGACCGAGAAATTTGGCTCGGAGGAAGTGTGGCGGTCCTTTTACGGCGGCCCGGAGGGACGGGAGACCCTGCTGCGCCTCTACCGGGAGGATCTGGACCGAGCTGTGACGTGGGGGGCGCGCTATGTGGTGTTCCACGTGTCCGACGTGTCGGTGGAGGAGGGCTTCACTTACCACTGGCGGCACACACATGAGGAGGTCATCGATGCGGCGGCGGAGGTTATCAATCTCCTGCTGGGAGACCGGGCGTGGCCCTTCGACTTCCTGGTAGAGAACCAGTGGTGGCCGGGCTTCACCTTCACCGAGCCGGAGCTGACCCGCCGTCTGCTGGACGGAATCCGGGCTGAGCGCAAGGGGATCATGCTGGATATCGGGCATCTGATGAACTGCGACACCAGCCTGCGTACCCTGGAGGAAGGGGCGGACTATGTACACCGCATGCTGGACCGGCATGGAGGCCTTTGCCGGTACATCAGGGGGATTCATCTTCACTGCTCCCTCAGCGGGGAATATGTCCGGGCCCATACGGGTTTTCTTCCTCCGAGGTTGCCTCTGGACTATTTAAAGCGGTACGGCTTCGGCTACCGCCATATCCTGCGCATCGATACGCATCAGCCCTGGACTTCCCATGCCATCCGTGAGGTAGTGGAGCGCATCGGTCCGGACTATTTGGTACATGAACTCTCCGCACCTGACCGGGGGGCGCGGGAGGAGGCTATCCATATTCAAAACCGCGCCCTCGGACGTGGATAAAGCGGCGGGGGGGGGGGGGGGGGGGGGGGGGGGGG
>NZ_CAXSQB010000001.1:175342-187897 GCF_964239415.1 Clostridium sp. ATCC BAA-442
CATCCATTCGGATGCGCCGCCGCTTTTTACCAAAAAAAAGCTCCGTAACCGAAAGGTTACGGAGCTTTGGCAGCGGGTGAAGGATTCGAACCCTCACATACAGAGTCAGAGTCTGCTGTGCTACCCTTACACAAACCCGCTATTTTTACTGCTCTCTCGTGAGCACGCATGTTATTATACCAAAATGGCGCAGAATGTCAATAGAAAAATGAAAAAAATTTGGAAAGAAAAATTGGGCCGGGGCGGAGCCCCGGCCCATGGCTCAAAGTCAGAACTGGTTGGGCTGGTTGTTCTTGTTCTGAGCCTGCTCCTTCTTCTTGTTCTGAGCATTCTGGCCATTGGTCTTGTTCTGACCATTCTGGCTGCGGGCCTTCATCTGGTCCGGATTCTGATTCTGCATCAAGCTCACCTCGCTTTCGCTGATTGTAGTGTACCCGGAAAAAACAAAATCATACGGAAATTTTTTTCTCAAATGGGGATACCACGGGCTGCACTTTTATGCTATAATGAACCATCATAGCTTAAAATGAAGCAAAGGGGGCAAGACACCATGAAATGTCCGTACTGCGCCCATCCGGAGAGCAAGGTGGTGGATTCCCGGCCCTCCGATGAGGGGGCCAGCATCCGCCGCCGCAGGGAGTGCCTGGCGTGCCATAAGCGGTTTACAACCTATGAGACCATGGAGAGTCTGCCTCTGGTGGTCATCAAGAAGGATGGCAGCCGCCAGACATTTGACAAAAGCAAGCTGCTCAACGGCATGATCCGGGCTTGTGAGAAGCGCCCGGTGCCCTTTGGAAAGCTGGAGGAGATTTCCAACGAAATTGAGCAGGTTCTCCAGAACGACATGGACCGGGAGATCCCCTCGGCGAAGATTGGGGAGTTGGTGATGGACCGGCTGAGAGAGGTGGACGAGGTGGCCTATGTCCGCTTCGCGTCGGTGTACCGGCAGTTTAAGGACATCGGCACCTTTATGACGGAACTCAATAAGCTGCTGGCGGAGAAATAGAAACAAAAAACAGCCTGTCGAAGCATGTATTCGACAGGCTGTTTTTTTAAGTGTCATTGTCATCTTCTCCCAACTGCTGGCGGATGTAGGGGGCGAAGATGCGCTCCAGAAGGAGGGAGTGGAGCAGGGCCAGAAGGGCGGGGGTGACTGCGATGGCCAGGAAGAAGTTGAGACACACCGTCAGGGCGGCATACAGCAGCAGCGCCAGGGCGATCGTAGAGGGCAGGTGGGCGATGGCCAGCTTGGCGCAGTTGGAGAGGAGGCCGCCCACACCGAATTCAAACTGGGAGAGGACGGGGAAGAGGTAGCACAGCAGGCCCAGCGGCAACAAAAGAAACACATAGTAGGCCATAAACAGGATGTAGCCGGCGCGGTTGAGCGATGCAGTCTGATAGAGCAGGGTATAGAGAACGAACAAAACCGCACCGACAGCCACCACCACGAGGGTGGTCAGGGCGCCAACCTTGAAATTTTCCCGGAAGGTACGAAAAAACAGGCTCCAGCTCTTGCGCTCGCTGCCGCGGATACAGCGCGCCACTGTGCGGTAGAGGGCGGCGGTGGCGGGCCCCAGGGTGAACACGGGCAGAGAGCAGACCAGCCAGAACACACTGAGGAGAAAGAGATCCACCAGCTTTTCGATCAGACGCCAGAAGTCGTTTTCCGGATTAAAAATGCCTGCGGCCATGAAGGGGCCTCCTTTTTGTCACAGGCCCGGCGACAGTTCGCCGGGCCTGTGGGTTCAGAACAGTGTGGGAATCCGCTCGGCCAGCGCGGCGGCCAGCCGGGCGTGGCTCTCCCGGGTGAGGTGCATGAAGTCAATGGGGTTGTGCGCCAAGCCAAGGGCATTGGCGTCCAGAAAGTGGCAGCGGGTTTCCGCGGCGACCGCCCGGAACTGGCCGGGCAGGCGCAGGGATTTTTCCACGCAGCCCAGTCCCATCTCCTGGGCCACGGGAGATCGCTCCACTCCCTTTCCGATGGCGGGCGGGGCGACAATCAGAAGGTTGGGCTGCCCGCCCGCCCAGCAGTCGATGGACTGTGCCTTCCGCACCAGGCGGCGCAGGCCCTTGCCGATGGCGCAGGCGTTGGCGCCCAGCCGCTCCTTGGTATCGTTGGTGCCCAGCATGACCACCAGCAGGGACACCGGCGCGTGGCTCATGAGGCATGGATAGAGGTAGGGCAGGGCGCTCAAACTCTCCTCCACCGGGTCGTCAAAGACGGTGGTGCGTCCGGGTAGCCCCTCCTCAAGAACCAGAAAGTCCTCTCCCAGGGCAGCCTGGAGGCGGCAGGTCCACCGCTCTGATTCATTAAAGCGGCGGAGGGAGCCGTCGGCGCAGTCGGCGGGATCGGCGCAGTATCCATGGGTGTTGGAGTCTCCCAGGCAGACGATGTGGCGTTTCACCGCTTACCTCAACTCGGGCAGGGAGGCGGCGGCCACGGACTGGCCTACACGGCGGGCCTTCTCGTCGGGCAGGGTGGGGTTCATGAGGCCGGCCACCTCCGGGTACTCGTCGGCCAGCACCTTCTTACAGGTGTCCAGGATGATGTCGCCGCCCCGGCCGGACATGACGCGACCCAGCAGCAGCACATGCTTGAAGCCGTAGAAGTGGTGGTACAGGGCCAGGGAGTGGCCCAGGTACACGCCGATGGAGCGGTAGATGGCCTCGGCGGGGGAACCGCCCTGGTCCATCAGCTTCTGGACCTCCTTGAGCTTCTCAGCAGGGGAGAGGTCGGCGGACAGGCTGATGCCGGCGGCGGGAGCCAGCTTGATGACGGAGTCCTGGGAGAAGTATTTGACCCCGCAGCCGATGTCGCCGGACCACTCGTCCTCCATGGCGTTGGGGGACACGTCCACCGGGGCGAAGGCCAGCTCGTTGAGCCAACCGGTGATACAGCCGTCCGAATCCACATAGCCAACCGCTTCACTGGTGCCCATGGCAATGCCGAGAATGCTGTTTTCGCCCAGGTTCATGGCGCCGGCCAGGGCGGACACATCGCCGTCGTTGGCCACCACATAGGGCACGTCGCCGAAGGTGTCGCGGATGGCGCGGATATAGATGTCCTTCACCTTGGCGTCAAAGTCCTCCTTGGACACCTTGAGGAACAGGGAGGCATTCATGGTGCGGTTCTCGATATAGATGCCGGCGGAGGAGACGCCCACCGCGTCCACCCGGGGCATGTGCTCGGCGGCGGCCTTGAGGGCGGAGACGATGCCCTCATAGTGGTAGTTGGGGTCGGAGGTGGTCTTGGGGAACCAGACCACCTCCTCGGAAAATACCGGCTCGCCGTCGATGACGGCGGACACCTTGCGGTCGGAGCCGCCGGCATCGAAGCCGATGCGGCAGCCGCCCAAGTGGCGGCCCACAGCCTGGGGATTGCTCTTCTCGGCAGGCACCTGGTCGCAGTACACCACCTCAAAGGGCTTCTCATAGACGTTGGACATGAAGTCGGCGTCAAAGGCGCGGGTGCCGCCCACGCGGTAGGTGGCCTTCATGGCCTCATATACGGCCTGATCGCCGCTGAGGTACACCTTGAAGCCGCCCTTCATCCAGAGCAGCATCTTGATGATGCGGTCCACATAGTAGATGTCGGCCTCGGCCATGTCCGGAGTGCCGTGGATAAAGGTTTTGTAGACCGCCACCTCGCCGCCGGCCCGCTCCACCGCGATGTCCAGCGGCTTTTTGGCGTCCTTCAGAAAGGCGGTGCAGAACTTTCCCAGGGGGAGAAAACCGGGGTCCAGTTCCGGCACGTTTTTTACTGGGACTTCAATTCCAAGATGCTTCATTGCGTAAGCCCTCCTTTTTTGTGGGAAACAGACAGGTTCCTTCCCCTATAGGCTATCAGTTTTTTTGAATCTGTCAAGCATATTTTCAGGGTTTTGAAAATAATTTTCGAAATTCTCTTGACGGGAGGGGGGAGGGCGGTTATGATGGAGGCAAATGGGGGACCTCTCCCAATCAGCGAAAGGTGGGATCTGACATTATGGATCATAAGGCTCGTTTACAGAGTCACCAGAAGTGGATTCAGGAGGAACTGGAGCGCAGCATCCGGTTTTGGATGAAAAACGGCATGGACCCGGTGCACGGCGGCGTCTATACCTGTCTGGATCGGGAGGGAAAGGTGTTCTCCACGGACAAGAGTGTGTGGATGCAGGGCCGCTGCGCTTGGATCTTCGCTTATCTGTGCCACGTGTACGGAGTGAAGGAGGAGTGGCTGGCCGCCAGCAAGAGCTGCCTGGACTTCATGGAGCGGTACTGCATCAACCGGGCGGCGGGCAACCGGATGTACTTCACCGTCACCGGCGACGGCAAGCCGCTGCGTCAGCGCCGCTATTGCTTCTCCGAGGGCTTCTATGCCATCGCCAACGCCGAGTATTACGGTGTTACCGGCGACAAGGCCTGCCTGGAGCGGGCCCGCGCGGCCTACGACCTGATCTGGAACCTGAACCAGGGGCTGATCGCCGACCCCACGGGGATGGGCCCCAAGACCATCCCAGAGACCCGCTCCGGCCGCGCCCTGGCCAACCCTATGATCTATCTGAACATCACCTCGGTCCTGCGCCGGGTGGACCCCGAGCAGGACGCGCTTTACAGCGAGCGGGCCGCCCAGTGCGTGGATGAGATTTTCCGCTACCACTACAAGCCGGAGCTGGGCTGCACCTTGGAGAGTGTCGGCCCCAACGGCGAGTTCCGGGGCGACGTGACCGAGGGCCGGGTGGTCAACCCCGGCCACGACATCGAGTGCTCCTGGTTCCTGATGGAAGACGCCAACCGGAAGGGCGACAAGAAGCAGCACGAGGTGGCGGTCAAAATCTTTGACCAGGCCATCGAGGCCGGCTGGGACTACGAGTACGGCGGCCTGCTCTACTTCATCGACTGCCTGGGGCGTCCCCCTGAGGCCTATGAGCACGACATGAAGCTCTGGTGGCCCCACGACGAGATCCTCATCGCCAGCCTGATGATCTACCGCGACACCGGCGACGAGAAGTACCTGACCTGGTTTGAGCGCACCCTGGACTACTGCAAGGAGCACTTCTCCGATCCCGAATACGGCGACTGGTACGGCTACCTGCGCCGGGACGGCAAGCCCACCATGCCCGCCTGTAAGGGCAGTACGTTCAAGGGGCCCTTCCACCTGCCGCGGATGCTGGTGATGTGTGACCAGATGCTGGGACAGCTCCTGGCCGGACAGTGAGGGGGCAGTTATGCCCTTTGGAAATGTATTTGAAAAGATCAACAGTGAATACTACCAGCTGACCAGCGCGGAAAAGAAGGTGGCCGACTATGCGGTGATTCACCAGCAGAAGACCCAGTTCATGTCCATCTCCGAGCTGGCGGAGGAGGCCGGCGTGGCGGAGGCCACTATCTCCCGCTTCTGCAAGCGGCTGGGTTACAAGGGGTACAGCGCGTTCAAGCTTGCCGTAGCCAACTCCACGGCACGGCGGGTGGAAGCCCCTACCGTACCGGGGGAGATCCGGCCGGAAGACAGCATTGAGGAGCTGTGTCAGAAGCTCTACGCCGCTGACCGGGATGCCATGGCCCAGACGGTGGAACTGATCCGCCCGGACAGCGTCCGGAAGGCGGCGGATCTGCTCTTTTCCGCGGAAAAGGTGCTGTGCATGGGGCAGGGGGGGTCCATGATCCTGGCCCAGGAGTGCGCCCATCTGTTCAGCACCGCCCGGCCCAACTTCTACGCGGTGCTGGATTCCCACATGCAGGCCATCGCCGCCTCCCACCTGACGGCCCGGGACGTGGTACTGTATTTTTCCTACTCCGGCTCCACGGAGGAGCTGCTGAAAAACCTGAAAATCATCCGGGACCGGAGAGCGGTGGCCATCCTGGTCACCCGGTTCCCCAAATCCCCCGGTGCGGCCTATGCCGACGTAGTGCTTCAGTGCGGCTCTCTGGAGGGGCCCCTCCAGGGCGGCTCGGTGGCGGCCCGTGTAGCGCAGCTCTACCTGATGGACGTGCTGTTCCATGAGGTGTGCCGCAGGGATGTGCAGGGCAGTGCGGAGACAAGGGAGGCCGTGGCGGAGGTACTTTCGGACAAGCACATTTGACCGCGTATTGCAAAACGTGAAAGAAATTTGCAGAATTTTTGGAGAAATAAAATTTTCTTCGAAAAGCATATTGACAAAACACCCTCGGAATTATACAATCTACACAACGGACGAGATGTCCTGGAAAGAAAAATTTATCGAAAATGAGGAGGAAGAACAATGAACATGAAGAAACCTCTTGCGCTCCTGCTCGCCGCCGGTATGACTCTGGGGCTGGCCGCCTGCGGCAACGGCTCCCAGGGTAACAGTGAATCCCCCGCGCCCGGCGGCGAGACCGGCGGCAGCTCCAGCGGCGCCGTTGAACTCAACCTCTGGTCCTTCAATGTCGGTGGGTTTGCCGAGGCATCCAATTGGGAGCCTATCATTGCTGCTTTCAATGAGCAGAATCCCGATATCAAGATCACCGTCACTCCCATCAACTATCAAGACGGTGATCAGAAGCTGACCTCCGCCATCACCGCTGGCACCGGCCCCGACATCATTTTCGAGGGCCCCGAGCGTATCGTGGGCAACTACGCCCGTGAGGGCCTGATGGTGGATCTGTCCGACCTGTGGGAGACTGGCGGCTCCGACATTGCCGAGGGCATCTCCTCCGTGTCTCAGTTGGACGGCACCTACTACATGTATCCCCTGAGCGTGGCCGCTCACTGTATGGCCATCAACTACGAGGCCTTTGAGGCGGCCGGTGCCCTCCAGTATATCGACGAGGAGACCCGTACCTGGACCACCGACAACTTCGTGAAGGCTATGGAAGCGGTGCGTGACGCCGCTGCGGCGGGTACCATCAACATCAATACTCCGGGCATTATCTACTGTGGCGCCCAGGGCGGTGACCAAGGTACCCGCGCCCTCGTCAACAACCTGTATTCCGACTACTTTGTCAATGAGGACGGGACCGCCTACACCGCCAACAGCGAGAACAACGTCAAGGCTCTCAAGCTGTTGCAGGATATGGTGAACAACGGTTCCATGTCCGCCAATGCCAGCTTCGCCGCGGCCGACGAGCTGCAGGCCTTCGCCAACCAGACCTGCGCCGTGAGCTTCTGCTGGAACTACGCCAACTACACCCAGTATGCCGCTCAGACCCAGTTCACCCCCTTCGCCATGGCATTCCCCTCTGACGACGGCAAGCCCGAGCTGGAGATGGCCGGCCCCTATGGCTTCGGCGTGTTCAACAACAAGGACGAGGCCAAGATTGAGGCTGCCAAGAAGTTTGTGCAGTTTGTCTGCGACGACCAGACTGTCGGAGTCGAGGCGGTAAAGGCTACCGGTTTCTTCCCTGTCCACTCCGACTGGGGCGATGTCTACACCGGCGACGCTGACGCCGAGACCCGTGCCCCCTTCGCCCTGATGAGCGACTACCTGGGCCGCTATTACAACCTGACTGGCGGCTGGACCGAGCAGCGCGGTTACTGGTGGCCCATGTTGACCGAGATCATGACCACCGGTGCCGATGTGCAGACCGCGGCCGATAAGTATGCGGCGCAGGCTAATGCCAATATCGGCTGAACCTGACCGAAGGAACCTGAATGCGCATATCTGTGCCCGCTCCCTGCTGAGAGGGGGCGGGCACAGCTTCCTTTCACCGGAGTGGTGAAGGAAAAGGCAAATACCACTTGAAAGAGGGGAGACATTCATGACGCAAAATACCGTGGCGGCCCAGGCCGGACGGAAGCCCCAAAAAAAGTCCCAATTCTCCGGCATGAGCCGCGCCCTGGTACGGAGAGAGACCATCTCCGCCTATCTGTTCCTGCTGCCCAGCCTGATCTTCTTCGTTACCTTCGTGGTCGTACCCATGTTCATCTGCCTGTTTTACAGTTTTACGAAGTATGGCTTGGGCGGTATCAAGGGGTTCGCAGGACTGGAGAACTATATCAAGCTCTTTCAGGACCCTATTTTTCACAAGGGCTTCCTGAATACACTGATTATCGTGGTGGTGGCGGTGCCTTGTGTCACCGCTTTCTCCCTGTGGGTGAGTTCCGCCATCTATAAGATGCACTCTATTTCCCGCTCCTTCTTCCGCTGTGTGTTTTACCTGCCGGTGGTCACCGGATCGGTGGCCATCACGGTGGTGTGGAAGTGGATTCTGAACCCCTACAATGGCATCCTTAACCAGGTGGCGGGCACGACTGGCTTTGACTGGCTGGGCAACCCTAAAACCGCTATCTGGTTTATAATCCTGATTCTGTTTACCACCTCTATCGGCCAGCCCATCGTGTTGTACGTGGCGGCTCTGGGCAACGTGGATCAGTCCCTCATTGAAGCCGCCCAGGTGGACGGCGCCACCAAGCTCCAGGTTTTCTGGAAGATCAAGTGGCCTCAGATCATGCCCACTACCCTCTACGTGCTGGTTATCACGACTATCAACTCCTTCCAGTGCTTTGCGCTGATCCAGTTGCTGACCAAGGGTGGGCCGCTGAACTCCACCATGACCATTATGTACCAGGTCTATGACACCGCCTATCGGCTGTACGACTTGGGCTACGCCTGCGCGATCGGTGTCGTTTTGGCCGTCATCATCGCCATTTTCTCCGCCATCCAGTTCAAAGTGGCGAAGACAGACTGAGGAGGGAGTGAGAAAATGAGTGCAAATACGACCCCGGTCAAAGTGAAAAAGACCGACCTGAGTGGCACCTCCACAGCCTATAAGGTGTTTGCCGTAGTGATTCTGATCATGTTGGCCATCTTCTTCCTGTTCCCGCTGTACTGGATTGTCACCGGCTCCTTCAAGAGTGCTATCGATATTAACGCCAAGGTGCCCGTCTGGTTTCCGATGAATCCCACGATGGGAAACTATGATAAGCTGTTTGCAAAGCCGGCCTTCCTGTGGCTGTTCAATATCGTGTTTATTTCTGCTATGGCAATGATCCTGACCTGCATCACCGCCGCCTTGGCTGGTTATGCGCTGGGCAAAAAGCGGTTCTACGGCCGGACCATCCTGTTTACCATCATCATCTGCGCCATGGCTCTGCCCAAACAGGTCATTGTTATCCCTCTGGCTCAGGAGATGAAGCTGCTGCACATGAGTGACACCTTGTGGGCGGTCATCCTGCCCACGGTGGGCTGGCCCTTCGGTGTCTTCCTGATGAAGCAGTTCTCTGAGACGATCCCTAATGAAATTCTGGAGGCTGCCCGGGTGGACGGCGCCGGGGAGCTGAAGACCTTCTTCAGCGTGGTGTTCCCCATGATCAAGCCCGGCATCGGCGCTCTGGCCATTTTTACCTTTGTCAATACTTGGAACGACTATTTTCTTCAGTTGGTTATGCTGACCAGTGAGGAGAAGTGGACCCTGCCCCTGGCTATCGCTAACATGCAGGGCGAGATGTCCTCCGACTTCGGCCTCATCATGGCCGGGGCGGCCTTGGCATCCATCCCCATTATTGTGGTGTTCATCGCGTTCCAGAAGTACTTTACCCAGGGAATAGCCATGGGAGCAGTCAAGGGCTGACGCGCCGCTCGTGTTGCCCCTCCGCTGGCACAGCCAGCGGAGCCTGCGCTACAAATGTGCCGCCAAAAGAACGGAGCCTCTATAAAATGAGATTCTGATTGAGAAGAGAGAAGGATACTATCATGAGCGATTTGAAGAAATACCACGGTGTTATCCCCGCGTTTTACGCCTGCTATGACGAGGAAGGGAATATCTCACCGGAGCGGGTGCGGGGCCTGACCCGCCACCTGATTGGCAAGGGCGTAAACGGCCTGTATGTGGGCGGTTCCTCCGGCGAGTGTATCTATCAGGGCGTGGAGGAGCGCAAGGTGGTGCTGGAGAACGTGATGGCCGAGGCCAAGGGCAAGGTGGTTGTCATCGCCCACGTGGCGTGCAACAACACCGCCGACAGCCAGGTGCTGGCCGCCCACGCGGAAAGCCTGGGGGTGGACGCCATTGCCTCCATTCCTCCCATCTACTTCCACCTGCCCGAGTACGGCATCGCCCAGTACTGGAATGATATCTCCGCCGCCGCCCCTAACACCGACTTTGTCATCTACAACATCCCCCAACTGGCGGGGGTGGCACTGACCACCTCTCTGCTGCGGGAGATGAAGAAAAACCCCCGTGTGATCGGCGTGAAGAACTCCTCCATGCCAACCCAGGATATCCAGATGTGGCATGACGAGGATCTGCTCGTTTTTAACGGGCCCGATGAGCAGTTCATCTCCGGTCTGGCCATGGGCGCCTGCGCCGGCATCGGAGGTACCTATGCCGTTATGCCCGAGCTCTTCCTGAAGGTGTATGAGCACTTCCAGAAGGGTGAGATGGAGGCGGCCCGCCAGATCCAGAATGAGATTGACCACATCATCTACAAGATGTGCTCCGCCCACGGCAACCTGTACGCCGTGCAGAAAGCAATTTTGGCCAAGGACGGCGTGCCCTGCGGTTCGGTCCGCAAGCCCATGCCCGCCCTGATCGACAGCGATGCGGCTGTAGTGGACGAGGCCCACGCTATGATCGCCGCCGCCGTGGCTAAGTTCTGCTGATCCATTGGAACGCCCCAGGGGCGGGCGTAGGCTGCGCCCGTCCCACTCTGTAAAGATAGGAGATGGTTGCAATGCGCATTTATCAAGCCGAAAACTACAAGGCCATGAGCCGCCGGGCGGCCAACATTATCTCTGCGCAGGTGATCTACAAGCCCAACTGCGTGCTGGGTCTGGCCACCGGCGGTACCCCCGTAGGGCTCTATCAGCAGCTTGTGGAGTGGTATAAGAAGGGCGACTTGTCCTTCGCGGAGACCCGCTCCGTCAACCTGGACGAGTACCTCGGGCTGTCCCCCCACCATGAGCAGAGCTACCGCTATTTCATGCAGGACAATCTCTTCGACCATATTGACATCCATCCGGAGAACACCCACGTGCTCAACGGCCTGGCCAAGGACCCCAATGCCGAGTGTGCGGCCTATAATAAACTCATTGCGGAGCTGGGGGGCATTGACCTCCAGTTGCTGGGCATGGGCCATAACGGCCACATCGCCTTCAACGAGCCCGGCGACGACTTCGGCCTGGAGACCCACGTGGTGGATCTGACCGAGAGTACCATTGAGGCCAACAAGCGTTTCTTTGAGAGCCGTGATGAGGTGCCCCGCCACGCCCTGAGCATGGGTATCAAGAACATCATGAACGCCCGCCGCATCCTGATGGTGGTCAGCGGCGAGGAAAAGGCGGACATTGTCTGCAAGGCGTTTACGGGCCCCGTGACCAAGGAGGTTCCCGCCTCTGTGCTCCAGCTCCATCCTGACGTAACTCTGGTGGGCGACAAGGCCGCCCTTCACAAGCTGGTGGAAGCAGGTGTGACCGTATGCGGATAACCGGCGCTCAAGTGTTCGACCTGCAGGAGGGCTTTGTCCAGCGGGACATCTGCTTTGACGGCCGCCTGCTCTCCGGCTCCAGCGCGGACGGAAAGACCTATGACGCCTCCGGCTGCTATGTGATCCCCGGTCTCACCGACGTCCACTTCCACGGCTGCATGGGCCGGGACTTCTCCGACGCCGAACCAGAGGGCCTGGAGATTATGGCACAATATGAGCTCTCCCGGGGGGTCACCCAGATCTGCCCTGCCGGTATGACCCTGACGGAGGAGCAGCTCACCAAGATCTGTCAGGTGGCCGCCGCCCATCGGGCCGCCGATAAGCCCGGCGCCGCCCTCTGCGGCATCAATCTGGAGGGACCCTTCCTCTCCATGGCCAAAAAGGGCGCACAGAACGGCGCGTGGCTCCACGCCCCCGACGTGGCTATGTTCCGCCGCCTGATGGCCGCCTCCCAGGGACTGGTCAAGCTCGTTTCCATTGCCCCGGAGGAGCCGGGTGCCATGGAGTTTATTGAGGCGGTGGAGGGAGAAGTCACCGTGTCCATCGCCCATACCACGGCGGACTATGACACCTCTATGGAGGCTTTCCGTCTGGGGGCCCGGCAGGTGACCCATCTGTTCAACGCCATGCCGGCCTTCAGCCACCGGGCCCCCGGCGTGGTGGGAGCCGCCCTGGACACCCCCCTGTGCAATGTGGAGCTCATCTGTGACGGCGTGCACATCCACCCCTCGGTGGTGCGGGCCGTGTTCAAGATGTTCGGCTCCAAGCGGGTCATCCTGATTTCCGATACTATGCGGGCCGCCGGCATGCCTGACGGCGACTATACCCTGGGCGGTCAGGCCGTTCAGGTCAAGGGCAACCGGGCTACCCTGAGCGACGGCACCTTGGCAGGCTCCGTCACCGACCTGATGAAGTGCATGAAGACCGCTGTATCCTTCGGCATCCCCCTGGCGGATGCCGTGCGGGCCGCCGCCGTCAACCCGGCTATGGCCATCGGCATCTTCAGCCGGGTGGGCAGTCTGGAGCCCGGCAAGCGGGCCAATGTGGTGGTTCTGGATCAAAATCTCGACGTCAAGGACGTCTTCTTCCGCGGCGAGCTGGTCAGCCAGTAAACGTGCGCCCCAAAATTCAAGCCTTCCGACCCTACTCCATTTTCATAGGGCGGAGGAGCGGTCAAAAAGGAGGAACGCCCG
>NZ_CAXSQB010000002.1:0-949 GCF_964239415.1 Clostridium sp. ATCC BAA-442
CCCTTCCCCCTGTCCTCCCTGTCCGGGGTGGATCTTTCCCGGGAAATGCGGCATAATGAGGGAAACGACAGACAGGAGGCAGATGCATGACACAGGACTGGACACTGGAGGAGGCCCTCGCCTATTACCGCCGCCAGGGGGCGCCGGGGGAGCAGGGGGCGCTGGTGGCCCTGCTGCGGGAGGTGCAGGAGGAGCGCGGCGGCGCACTGCCCGCCGCCGATCTGGCGGAGATCGCCGCCGCCCTCTCCCTCAGAGATACCTTTCTGTCCGCCATCATCAGGCGTTACCCCGGCCTGCGCACCGAGGAGGCCCCCCACCGCCTGGAGCTGTGCGGCGGCCCCCGCTGCTCCGGCCGGGGCGCGGCCCGTCTGGCCGCCTTTGTGGAGGAGACCTACGGCGTGCGCCCGGGCGGCGTCAGCGCCAGCGGCCGCTTCACCTACCGCATCACCGGCTGTATGAAAAACTGCCCCAACGGCCCCAGCCTCCGGTGGGACGGCGCGCTCCACTCCCGCGCTGACGAGGCCCTCATCCGCGCCCTGGTGGACGAGGGCGGCGGGCGGCCCTCCCCTTGACAGTTTCCCTCCGCTGTGCTACGATCGGTTAGTATCTGCTAACAAAATATTCCGGCACAGCGGAGCGGAAAGGGCGCGGTTTTATGACAAAGTATACTCTTGTGGTGGACGGGATGATGTGCGGCATGTGTGAATCCCATGTAAATGACGCCGTCCGCAAGGCCTTCCCCGTCAAGAAGGTCACCTCCTCCCACAGCAGGAAACAGACCGTCGTGGTGGCGGAGGAACCTATCGACGAGGCAAGGCTGCGCCAGGTTATCGACGCGACCGGCTACACGGTGCAGTCGGTGAGCTGCGAGCCCTATGAGAAAAAGGGTCTGTTCTCCTGGGGAAAATGAGCGAAACAGAGGGGGGGGGGGGGGGGGGGGGGGGGGGGG
>NZ_CAXSQB010000002.1:958-67057 GCF_964239415.1 Clostridium sp. ATCC BAA-442
GCGCCGGCCGGCGCTCCGCCCCTCTGTTTCCCAGCCGCTTCACACGCCCGGAAGCCCGCACTCCAGCAGGCGGCACGTCCCCTCCGCCGTACACTGGTAGGAGGCCACGCCGTGGGGGACAAAGAGCTCCTCGCCCCTGCGGGCCCGCAGGGAACCGCCCTCCCACTGGAACTCCGCCTCCCCCTCCAGCACCAGGAGCACCTGGAACCCACGGTTGACACAGAGGGCGCTCCCATGGGCCTCCCGGCGCAGCTCCACCTCATCCATATAGAAGCGGGGGGTCTGCTCCGGCGTGATGAGCCGCTTCCGCCAGGGCTCTTCCGCCCCGGGGGCGGGGCGGAACCGGTGCCGGGCCAGCAGCTCCTCCCGGGGCAGGCAGTCAAAATGGAAGCAGTCCAGCAGGCCGTCCATGCCGGCGGGGCCATACATGCTCTCCACCGGCAGGCGGGAGCCGTCCGGGCGGATGTACTCCGCCCGCAGGGTGATGTCCACCGGCTCCTGCAGCTCGGCCACCAGGGAATCGCTCCCCATGGCGTGGGCCGTGCCCGCCGGGATGAAGTACACCTCCCCCGGACGGATGGGGATCTGGTGCAGGCAGTCCAGCAGGGCCGCCGTGTCCTGCCGCTCGATCAGCTCCCGGAAATACGCCGGCGTGACGCCGGGCCGGAACCCCAGCCAGATGCACGCCCCCGGACGGGTGTCCAGCACGTACCACGCCTCATCCTTCCCGGAGGGCAGGCCGAAATACTTCCGCGCCCGCGCCCCGTCCGGATGGGTCTGGAGCAGCAGGCGGTCCCTGGAGTGGAGCAGTTTGAGCAGAAAGCCCAGGCTGACCCCCCAGTGCGCGGCGTGAGCCTCTCCCAGCCAGGCCGCAGGGTTTTTCGCCAGGCAATCCCGCAGAAAAACGTCCGTCCCCGCCACCCTGGACAGCCCCGTGGCAGTGCCGGGCTGGAGCGCGGAGGTCACCAGGGAGGCGATCCACATCTGGGAACACACCCGCGCCCCCGGTCCCTCCCCCAGAAATTCGTTGATCATCTCGCCCCCGGGGATTAGGTAATCCACCTTGTTGGGGGCCAGTCTGAGCATTTGGTTCGGTGATAGGTCCATTCGTCCCAGCCTCTTTCCCATTGTGATACTGGGGCCAGTATATCACACCGCAGGGCCCTGTTCCAGCGTTTCTTTTTCTAGGGCCTCCCGGAGCATCTCCCGGAGTTCCGCCTGGCCCGGCACGCGGCCGCAGGACACCACCCGGCCTCCCACCACCAGGGCCGGGGTGGTCATCACCCCATAGGCGGCGATCTGCATGAAGTCCGTCACATGTTCAATGGCGGCGTCCACCCCAAGCTCCGCCAAAGCCGCACGGACGGCCGCTTCCAGGGCGCTGCACCTGGCGCACCCGGAGCCCAGCACCTTGACGCTGGCGGCGGTCTTGTCCGCTCCCACCCACACCGCCGTTTCAGGGGTACGGCCACAGCAGGGCGGGGGCGTACCCCTTTTCTTTTTTCCGAACAGTCCCATGTTTCGTTACCTCCTAAATGGAAATCAGATAGAATTGGAACACGTTGAACAGATAGCCGATGAGGATAATACCGCCTGTGCAGATGGCGATAAACAGCCCCAGCAGTCTGGGCTTCACCGCCTTGCGGAGCATGATCATCGAGGGCAGGCTCAGCGTGGTGACCGCCATCATGAAGGCCAGGACTGTACCGAGCTGCGCGCCCTTGGCGAGCAAGGCCTCCGCCACCGGGATCGTACCGAAAATGTCCGCATACATCGGGACGCCCACCAGCACGGCCAGGACAACGCCGAAGGGATTGCTGCCGCCCAGAACGGTCTCAATCCATGACTCGGGTATCCAGTTGTGGATCACCGCGCCGAGCCCCACGCCCACCAGGATGTAGGGAGCTACTTTCTTGAAGGTGGACACAGCCTGCTCCCTTGCGTACCGCACCCGCTCTCGCCTTGTCAGCTCGGGCGACTCAATGTCTATACTGCCGGCCGAAAAGACGAATTGCTCAACATGCTTCTCCATGTGCAGCCGCTCCAGAAGTGTACCGCCCGCCACGGCAAGCGCCAGCCCTACCACCACATAGAAAATGGCCACCTTAGTCCCAAAGATGCTCATCAGCAGCACCAGACTGCCCAAGTCCACCATCGGCGAGGAGATCAGAAAGGAAAAGGTGACGCCCAGGGGCAGCCCCGCGTTGGTAAAACCGATGAACAGCGGGATGGACGAGCAGGAGCAGAAGGGCGTCACCGTCCCCAGCAGGGCGGACACCAGATTGGCGCCCACGCCGTGGAGCCGGCCCAAAATGTGCTTGCTCCGCTCCGGTGGGAAATAGCTCTGTATATAGGAAATAGAAAAAATCAGAACACAGAGCAGTACTGTAATTTTCAAGCTGTCATACAGGAAAAACTGTACACTGCCGCCGAGCCGTCCATGGATATCCAGACCCAGCGCGGACAGGCCGCGTCCGAGCCACTCGTTCAGCCACTTCATGCCCAAAATCTGCTCCTGAAACAGGCTCCATAACTCCATATCGTTCCGCCTCCCTTTATGTATTATAGATCAAGTTTTTTTGATGCTTTACTGGAAAACACGCCATCTACTGTGACGGCGTGTTCCGCTCCCACTATTCAAGCGGTGTCCCCTGTTCTGTAACCGGCGTAGTCAGCTCCAGCAGCAGCTTCACCGCATACTCCCTGCCCGTCCTGCTCAGCTGGTAGTGGGTCCACTTGCCCTCCTGACGGCTCTCCACCAAGCCGGACTCGCACAGCACCTTCATGTGGTAGGATAGCCCGGACTGGGTCAGCTCCATGGGCTCCTGCAAGACACAGGCGCACTTTTCCCCGCCGCGCAGCTCCTCCAAAATGGCCAAGCGCTTGGGATCGCACAACGCCTTGAATACCCGAGCCGCCGCCCTATAATCTCTTTCCATAAAGCCCTCTTCATATCAAATATTTTTGATATTATTTTATATGGCTTTTCTTCAATCGTCAACCCTCAATTTTTAAGCAAAAGCCATCCCAGCAGGATAGCCATACTGCTCTGCCTCCGAAAACAAAGGCTGTATAAAAACTCTGTATGTCAAATCCCTTTCCAGCAGAACATCGGCAGAGCGGACAGAGAACTCTTCGTAACTATATAGAACAAGCGGCACACTGTGCCCGATACCGTATACCTTGTGTCCTGTCACAGTACAGCGGCGGGCCGGTTCGCCTACAACTTTGTAGTTGATATGATCACAAAAAGTATTTTCAGATAAGTTGACACCCTTTCCGCTCAATGGTATAATAACACCGTTATATAACACTGTTATAAGGCGGTGAAGTTTGAATGGAGGAGCGGTCCACTGCTACACTGGAAAAAATTCAGCAGGCGGCTTTGGCGGAATTTCTGGACAAGGGATTTCTGGGAGCCTCCCTGCGGCAGATTGTAAAGAACGCCGGGGTGACCACCGGGGCCTTTTACGGCTACTTTTCCAGCAAGGAGGCCCTGTTCAACGCCATCGTGGAGCCCCACGCCGCGGCCCTCATGGGCCGCTTTATGGAAGCACAGACTACCTTTGCCGAGTTGCCGGAAAAGGAGCAGCCGGAGCACATGGGCCTGGAGTCCGGTAGATGTGTGGACTGGATGGTGGACTATATCTGCGCCCACCGGGAGCCGGTGAAGCTGCTGCTCTGCTGTGCGGAGGGGACCAGCTATGAGCACTTCGTCCATAACATGGTGGAGGTAGAGGTGGAGTACACCCAACGCTACATGGAGGTGCTCCGCCGCCTGGGCCGGGACATCCCGGTGCTGGACAAATCCCTGTGCCATATCATCGCCAGCGGGATGTTCAATGGCATCTTTGAGATCGTGGTTCACGATATGCCCCGGGATCAGGCGATGCGGGATGTGGATCAGTTGCGGGCGTTTTACACCGCTGGTTGGTCAAAACTGATGGGGGAATAATCCCCTATCCTTTTGAAATATGGTTAGTTTATACTAACTTTAAGAGGAGGTTTTTTCATGAAGCAGAAGAGAAAGAGCGATGTGGCCGTCCTGCTGGACTACGCGGGCAGCCACAAAGGGCTGACCTTCCTGGGGCTGGCCCTGTCGGCGGTGTCCATGCTGCTGAGCATGGCGCCCTACATCTGCATCTGGCTGGCGGCCCGGGATCTGATCGCGGTGGCGCCGGACTGGACGGCGGCGCAGAGCGTCGCCCAATACGGTTGGCTGGCGTTCGCCTTTGCGGTGGCTGGCATCATCCTGTACTTCGCGGGATTGATGTGCACCCATCTGGCTGCCTTCCGCACGGCGGCCAACATCCGCAAGCAGGGCGTGGCCCATGTGATGAAGGCCCCGCTGGGCTTTTTCGACGCCAACGCCTCCGGCCTCATCCGCGGGCGGCTGGACGCGGCGGCGGCCGACACGGAGACCCTGCTGGCCCACAATCTGGCGGACATCGTGGGCACCATCACCTTGTTCATCGCCATGCTGGTGATGATGTTCGTCTTTGACTGGCGGATGGGGGCGGCCTGCCTGCTGGCGGCAGTGATCTCCATTGCGGCCATGTTCTCCATGATGGGCGGTAAAAACGCCCAAATCCTGGGGGAATATCAGGCGGCCCTGGACCGCATCACCAAGGCGGGCACCGAGTACGTCCGGGGTATCCCGGTGGTCAAGATCTTCCAGCAGACCGTTTACTCCTTCAAGGCGTTCCAGGAGGCGATTGAGGACTACAGCACCAAGGCCGAGCACTACCAGGCGGATATTTGCCGGACACCCCAATCCGTCAACCTGACCTTCACCGAGGGGGCCTTTGTGTTCCTGGTTCCGGCGGCCCTGTTCCTGGCGCCCGGGGCCCTGGCCGGCGGCGACTTCGCGGGGTTTGTCACGAACTTCGCCTTTTACGCGGTGTTCTCCGCCATCATCTCCACGGCCCTTGCCAAGATCATGTTCGCCGCATCGGGCATTATGCTGGCTGGCACCGCTCTGGGCCGCATTGATCAGGTCATGGGCGCTCCCGAGCTGAAAGTGCCGGAGCATCCCAAGTCCCCCCAGAGCAGCCGTGTGGAATTTGAGGATGTGAGCTTTACCTACGACGGTGCGGAGACGCCCGCCCTCTCCCATGTCTCCTTCACAGCGGAGCCGGGACAGACTGTGGCCCTGGTGGGGCCCTCCGGCGGCGGCAAAACTACCGCCGCCAGCCTGATCCCCCGTTTCTGGGACGCCGCCTCCGGCGCGGTGAAGGTGGGCGGCGTGGATGTGCGGCAGATCGACCCCCATGTGCTCATGGACCAGATCGCCTTTGTGTTCCAGAACAGCCGCCTGTTCAAAGCCTCTATCTTGGAAAATGTCCGGGCCGCCCGCCCCGACGCCACCCGGGAGCAGGTGCGCGCGGCGCTGATGGCCGCCCAGTGCGGGGACATTCTGGAGAAACTGCCCCAAGGCATGGACACCCTGATCGGCTCCGAGGGGACCTATCTCTCCGGCGGCGAGCAGCAGCGCATCGCCCTGGCCAGGGCCATCTTAAAGGACGCGCCCATCGTGGTCCTTGACGAGGCGACCGCCTTCGCGGACCCCGAGAACGAGGCGCTGATCCAAAAGGCGTTCTCCGAGCTGACCCGGGGCCGCACCGTTATCATGATCGCCCACCGCCTGTCCACCGTTGTGGGCGCGGACAAGATTCTGGTGTTGGAGGAGGGCCGCATCGTGGAGCAGGGCTCCCATCAGGAGCTGACCGCCGCCGGCGGGCTCTATGCCCGGATGTGGGCGGACTACAACCAAGCGGTCCAGTGGAAGATCACCAGCGAGCAGTGAGAGAGGGGTGAAGAAGATGTTCAGCAAAAGCTTTCAGCGCAAATACGCCCTCACCGACCAGGGCGTGAAAAACACCAAAAAGGGCGCCTTCTGGACGGTCATTGTCAATCTGGTCGTCATGGGCGGCATGGGCATCCTGTACCTGTTGATGTACGGCCTGATGGGAACCCTGACGGACGGAGCGCCGCTACCCGGCCCGGCGCTCTTTCTTGGGCTGGTAATCGCGTTTGTCATTCTGTCCTTCGTGACCCACCTGCAGCAGTACCACGCCACTTACGGCCTAGTCTATAACGAGGTGAAGTCCACCCGTCTCAGCCTGGCGGAGCGGCTGCGCAAGCTGCCCTTGGGCTACTTCGGCAAGCGGGATCTGGCGGATCTCACCGAGACTCTCATGGGCGATGTGAACCGCATGGAGCACGTCTGGTCCCATGTGCTGGGGTACCTGTACGGGGCCTACATCTCCACGGCCATTATCGCGGTGTGCCTGCTGGTATATGACTGGCGGCTGACCATCGCCTGCCTGTGGGGGGTGCCGGTGGCCTTCGGCCTGTTGTTCGGCACCCGGAAGATCTCCGCCCGTGCCTCGGAACGGACGAAACAGGCCGCGGTCCGTGTCTCCGACGGCATCCAGGAGGCGTTGGAAAATGTCCGGGAAATCCGCGCCACCAACCAGGAGGCGCGCTATCTGGCCGGGCTCAACCAGAAGATCGACGACCATGAGAAGGTCACCATCCAGGGCGAGCTGGGCACCGGCATCTTTGTCAATGCGGCCAGCGTCATCATGCGCCTGGGGGTAGCCACCACCATCCTGGCGGGGGCCAGCCTGATCCTCTCCGGGCAGATCGACTTCATGCTGCTGTTTTTGTTCCTGCTGGTCATCACCCGTGTGTACGCCCCCTTCGACCAGAGCCTGGCCCTCATCGCAGAGCTGTTCGTGTCCCAGGTGTCCGCCGACCGCATGAACGAGATTTATGATACGCCCACCGCAGAGGGGGCCGAGGTGTTCCAGCCCAAGGGCCACGACATTGTGTTCGACCATGTGGGCTTCGCCTACGACAAGAAGAAGGTACTGGACGATGTGAGCTTTACCGCCCGGGAGGGTGAAGTGACCGCTCTGGTGGGGCCCTCCGGCTCCGGCAAGAGCACCTGCGCCCGGCTGGCCGCCCGGCTGTGGGATGTTACGGAGGGCACCATCAGGGTAGGAGGCGTGGACATCTCCACCGTGGACCCGGAGGCGCTGCTGACCGACTACTCCATGGTGTTCCAGGATGTGGTGCTCTTTGACGATACCGTGATGGAGAACATCCGCCTGGGCAAGCGAGGAGCCACCGATCAGGAGGTGCGGACCGCGGCGGAGGCCGCCAACTGTGGGGAGTTCATCCGCCGTCTGCCCCAGGGATACGACACCCCCATCGGAGAAAACGGGGCGAAGCTCTCCGGCGGGGAGCGGCAGCGCATCTCCATTGCCCGGGCGCTTTTGAAGAACGCCCCCATCGTCCTGCTGGACGAGGCCACCGCCAGCCTGGATGTAGAGAACGAGACCAAGGTGCAGGGCGCCCTCTCCCGCCTGCTGGCAGACAAGACGGTGCTGGTCATCGCCCACCGGATGCGCACCGTGGCCGGGGCGGACCACATCGTGGTGCTGGAAAATGGTCGGGTGGCCGAGCAGGGCACGCCTGCGGAGCTGATGGAAAAAGGAGGACTCTACCGTCGTATGGTGGAGCTACAGAGCCACAGTGCCCAGTGGCAACTCAACGGGAACGAATAACATAGGATCCCGTAGCAGAGACTAGGTAGTTTTCCTTTATCAGAAATTTGGCCGCTGATCTGTTACTGGTTTTTCGTTTGCAATTATGAAAGAATCAATCATAAAACATAAAAAGGTCTTACCGATTTGCAAAAATCGGTAAGACCTTTTGTTATTAATAAGCTATGCGTTGTACTTAAAGTCCAGTGATGATCTGACTGAAATCCAAGAGGTGTGAATTGGGAAAGTATTATCAGATACGAAAAATTTTTTCTTAAAAGCACCGTTTTCCCGGCTAAAGCACTGCAAGAGCCGGAGACAGAATGAAATCTCCTCATTCCCACTCGCTCCTGACAAGCCCATCTTAAACAGGTTTGTTAGGACGATTTAGCACATAATATTTACATTCTTTGCATTACCGCAAAAACAGGGGCTATCCGATTTCCTGTTGCCAAATCGTTGCCACAAAATCAGCCCATTTGCAGTCTTTTCGGGTGGTTTACGATTATATTTTACTACAAAAGGTAATGGATTGCAACTATTTCCCCCGCATAGCCATTATCAAAACTTCCCTCAATTTGATGTAAGTTTCTGTCGAAATATGGCTCAAATTGATCCATATTTCGACCACCCTCAGGGAGCGTTTACGCTCCCTGAGGAGAGGAGGAGCGGCGGGCGGTGCCCGCCGGGAAATCAATCGCACCATGGGACGCAATCCAGCAACCGCACCCTGCACAGAGTCAGGGGCATCGGGTAATACTTACCCGACGTGATTATCGTATAGCAAAATAGATAAAGGAAATGCGTAATAATCTGTTTTTTAATTCTGAATACCAGCATTGGTGCCAAGTAATTATTCAAAATATTGCCGAGTCGGATTTTTCGCGGCATGCAGCTTGTTTCGATGAATTATATTCAAGTGGAGGAGGAGAGCCATGAGTATCGGCCAACGGGAAAAAGCCACGCAGAAGCGTGTCATAAATTTATTTGTCCAGGAACTTGGATATACATATCTGGGCGATTTTACCGAGAGGAAAAACTCCAATATTGAAACCGAACTGTTGACGAAATTCCTGACTGGCAAGGGCTATTCGCCGGTACTCATCAGTCGTGCCTTGAAGGAGTTGCAGAATGCTGCCGGAGATCAATCGGTGAACCTTTACGACCTGAACGAGCAGACCTATAAAAAGCTGCGTTATGGGGTCAAGGTCAGCGAATCTGTCGGCCAACATAAAACCACCGTCCAGTTTGTGGATTGGGAGCATCCGCTGGAAAATGACTTTTACATTGCCGAAGAAGTCACTATTAAGCACAAACGCCCTGATTTGGTGCTTTACATAAATGGCATCGCTTTTGCCGTCATCGAGCTGAAGCGCAGCACAGTTTCCATGTCAGAGGGCATCCGCCAGAACCTGACCAACCAGCGCCCGGATATGATCATGCAGTTCTTTGCCACCATTGGGCTCGTCCTGGCGGGCAATGATTCGGAGGGGGCGCGTTACGGTACTGCTGGCACACAAGAAAAGTATTATCTTTCCTGGAAAGAAGATCCCAATGCCAAAGATGAGGTTTCCGTAGCGGTACGCGCTCAAATCGAAAAATACCCCCTGCGTCTGGACAAAAACCTGATTTCTCTGTGCCGGAAAGAGCGGCTTGCAGAACTGCTGTACAATTTTATCGTATTTGACAGTGGAAGAAAAAAGACCTGTCGGCCTAATCAGTTCTTTGGCAATATGGCAGCGCGGGATTTTGTGCGGCGGCATGAAGGCGGCATCATCTGGCACACTCAAGGCTCTGGAAAATCCTTGACCATGGTGTGGCTCAGTAAGTGGATCAAAGAGAATATTTCTGACAGCCGTATCCTGATTATCACCGACCGGGACGAGCTGGATGTGCAGATCGAGCAGGTGTTTGCCGGAGTCAATGAGAGCATTGTCCGTATTCGCCGGGGAAGTGAATTGATCCAGAAGATTAACGACACCTCGCCTGTCATGATGTGTTCCCTGATCCATAAGTTTGGCAAGAAAAACAGAAGCAAGAGCGGCGAGACCGATTATACTGGATTTATTGAGGAGTTGAAACGCTCGCTGCCGGAAAACTTTTCTCCCAAAGGAGATTTCTATGTCTTTGTGGATGAATGTCACCGCACCCAGTCCGGCAAGCTCCACAAAGCGATGGAGACCATTTTGCCGAAGGCCACTTTTATCGGCTTTACCGGTACTCCGTTGATGAAAAAGGATAAGGAGACCAGTCTGGAGGTATTTGGCCCTTATATTCATCGCTACAAGTTTGATGAAGCGGTGCGGGATAAAGTGGTTTTGGATCTGCGTTATGAGGCCCGAGAGGTGGAGCAGAATGTTGTCCAGCAGGATCGGATCGACGCCTGGTTTGAGGCGAAAACGCGCGGTCTAACCAATGTGGCAAAGGCTAAGCTGAAGCAGCGCTGGGGTAATCTGCAAAAGATGTTCAGCTCCAAGGCCCGGCTGGGACAGATCGTAGCGGATATTGTTTTTGATATGGAGACAAAGCCGCGTCTGCACGATGGCCGAGGCAATGCCATGCTGGTGGCTGGCAGTATCTATCAGGCGTGCAAATTCTATGAATTGTTCCAGGAGACCGAGCTGAAGGGGAAGTGCGCCATCGTGACTTCTTACGAGCCGACGGTGGGCGATATTCGCACCGAAACGGTAGGGGATGATGGCGAGACTGAGGCTGTGGAGCAGTACGAGATCTATATGAAAATGCTGGGTGGAAAAGACCCGAAGGCATTCGAAAAAGAGGTCAAGGAAAAGTTTATCAAGCAGCCGGAACAGATGAAACTGTTGATCGTGGTGGACAAGCTGCTGACAGGCTTTGATGCTCCGCATGCCACTTATCTGTATATTGATAAGTCTATGCGAGATCATGGCTTATTCCAAGCAATCTGCCGCGTCAATCGCCTGGATGGTGAAGATAAAGAATTTGGGTATATTATTGACTACAAAGACCTGTTTCGCTCCTTGGAAAATGCGGTTGCAGACTATACCTCCGAAGCATTTGACTGCTACGATAAGGAAGATGTTTCCGGCCTGCTGACAGACCGTTTGGACAAGGCTAAGGAACAGCTGGAGGATTCGCTGGAAGCTCTGCGTGCACTGTGCGAGTCTGTGACTCCACCCAAAGATATGGTGGACTACTACCATTATTTCTGCGGTGCCGACACTGAAGCCTTTGACTTGGATGAATTGGAAGAGAATATGCCCAAGCGGGAACAGCTTTATAATCTGTCGGCGACAGCTCTTCGCGCTTTTGGCGAGGTATCGGGCGAATTACAGGAAAAGTACCACTATACTGTGGAACAGATTAAGGCGTTGGAGAGAGAAGTTACCTACTACATCAAGGTGCGTGACGATGTGCGTTTGGCCAGCGGAGACTATGTGGATTTGAAGAAATATGATCCGGACATGCGCCATTTAATCGATACTTATTTGTCGGCTGATCCAAGTCGTGTGTTGACCTCCTTTGGAGGAGCAACACTGGTCGAGCTGTTGGTAGACAACGGGATTTCCGCATTGAAGGATATGCCTGCCTCTACACCCAAAGAGCAGGAAGCGGTTGCAGAGACTATTGAAAACAATATTGGCAAGGAAATTGTTGAGAGAACCCAAAGCAACCCCAAATACTACGAGAAGATGTCTGCACTTCTTCGTGAGTTGATTGAAAAACGCAAAAATGACGTGATCAACTATGAGGAGTATTTGCGTCAAATTGTGGAACTGGCAAGGAAGGTACATAAACCAGAAAGCGGCACAGAATATCCTCCGGAAATCCGGGAGAGTGCCGCCAAGCGAGCCTTTTATGACCATCTCAACGGGGATACGGTTGTGGCCAATCAGATATATGACGCTGTCATGTCTAGCAAACAGGACAATTTCCGGGGAAGCAAAATCAAAGAGCGTAAAATCTGGCGGGCTATTCGTGCTGTCGTAAAAGATGACCAGGAAGCCGATCAGTTGCTTGCATTGGTAAAGGAGCAGAGTGAATTTTAGTGGATGAACTGCAAATCGGCAACATGAGTATTGCCGTTACAAAAAAGAACATCAAGAATATGTACATCCGCGTTCTGCCGCCCGATGGGAAAGTCCAAATTACTGCACCGCACTCTGCTGGGGATGACGCAATCCGAATGTTTGCGGTATCCAGAATTTCCTGGATTAAAAAGCAGCGTGCAAACTTCGCAGCACAGGCACGACAAACGAAGCGACAGTATGTGACCGGAGAGAGCTACTATGTCTGGGGGCGTCGTTATCGTCTGGATGTGCAATACTCAAATGTTAGGAATGAGGTGTCCCTTACAGGCGGGCATCTGATTTTGCAAGTGAGGCCTGAAAGCACCCCGGAGCAGCGCGAGCGTGTTTTGAATGATTGGTATCGGGAGCAGCTAAAAAGCAAGCTGCCGGAAGTGATTCAAAAATGTGAACAGGTTGTAGGTGTCCATGCATCTGAGTGGAAGGTCAAAAACATGCGTACCAAATGGGGAACCTGCAATATAGACCGAAAAAGGATTTGGATTAACCTCCAGCTTGCAAAGAAAACTCCAGAGTGTCTCGCTTATGTCGTGACCCATGAATTGGTGCACTTGCTGGAGCGAAATCACAATGAGCTATTCCAGAAGTATATGGACGCCTTTTTCCCGGAGTGGCGAGTAGTAAAGGAAACACTGAATCAGCAAATGCTGGATTATATGAGCGAGTAATGTCTGATTAGGCAAAATGAAATTTCTATAGAAAATTCGATAAAACCATGCTATAATACTCCTAAGCCACCCAATCATCCATCTCAAGCAAAACTCCTGATAGGATGGCCCAGATAGATTTTTGATAGCAAAAGTCCGAATAGACCTTAGGATAAGGATAATCTGCATCAAATAAAACCACGTCGAATCAAATCCTCTATACAAAAAAGTTTAGAAATGGATTTAACTCGGCGAGTGGGAATAAATTGAAAATCCCTAAAGTTCACTATTATGGACTTTAGGGATTTTTGTATAAGAACGGTTATTGCCTGGCAGGCATTCCTTTTTACAAGAAAATCACAAGAAACAAAAAATTCTTGTAATCTTGTATTGACAAATCAAATAAATGCATATATTATAAAGAAAAAAGGGGGAGTGTCTTTGACAACGAGTTCAAAAATACAAGAAAAGATTCTTGAATACCTAAGGTTTCTTTACAAAGGCATAATCATAAATCACAACAAAAAACCGAGCCAACCTACACTAAAACGTCGCTTTTTCAAGAAAAAGGCGGCGTTTTTTTCATGGCCCGGTTTGGGAAAGGAGTGGTGCTGACTTAATACTAAAACGAAAGGGGGAATTTTTTAGCTGGCCAGGCCGGGAGGTCTGGCCTTTTTTCATCTCACGAAAAAGGAGGTTAGCCAATGGCAGATGAAAAAGTAAACGTGAGCCCGGAGGAAAGAAAAACCCCGGAAGCTCCAGCCCCGTCCGGGCCGGGCGATCCGCCCGCGCCGGAACACACCGAGGGGCCCGCTGTCCCTGGTGGGGATCAAGCGGCCCCCGCTCATGTGGAGCCCGCCACGCCAGAGCAGTCTGTTATCCCTGGTATGGGTGAGGACGCTCCCGCGCCGTCCGGCAAGGTAATCAACCTTTCGGACATCCAGGCCGCTGATAAGGGCGGCAAGGAGGCTTCTGCTCCTGCCCAGGACAAGAAAGCGCCGGAGGCAGATAAGCCGCCGAAGCGCCGGGGCCGCCCGCCGAAAGAGCAGGCCGGGCCGACTGCGGAGAAAAAGGCGAAAGCGGCGGAGCCCCGCACAGGCCGCCCGTCTAAGGTTGACAAGGCGGCCCGTGAGGAGGCTCCGCCCTCTGTTCTGGACAAAGTGTCCAGAGGTAAGAAAGCCGACAAGGGCAAGGAAACGGGCTCCGGCGGTGCGCCTGCGTCTAAATCCGCTAAGACGGTAAAGCCGGGCAAGGCCGCTCCCGTCAAGGAGGCGGCAGTCCCGCCGCCGGAGATCAAGCTGCCGCCCACGCCGGAGGTGCCGCCCCGCCCGGTGGAAGAGGGAAAAATCGTCTATCTGAAGATGTCGGAGCTCCACCCGTTCCATACGTTCCGGGAGCATCCCTACAAGGTGCAGGACGATAAGGCGATGGACGATCTGGTGGGGACGATCAAGGAACACGGCATTATGACCCCCGCTACCGTCCGCCCGGAAAAGGACGGCAAGGGCTATGAGATCATCGCGGGCCACCGCCGCCATCATGGTGGTGCGCGGGCCGGGCTGGAGGAAATGCCCTGTATTGTCCGCGAGATGACTGACCTTGAAGCTGTCCGGGAAATGCGGAACAGCAACAAACAGCGCGGTGATCCCCTCCCCAGCGAGCTGGCAAAGCTCCTGGATTTGGAGGTGGAGGCCATCAAGCGCCAGGGGGCCCGCCCGAAAAATGAGAAAGAGGCCGAGGCCCTGGGTAAGCTCTCGGTGGAGATCGTGGGTAAGGAACACGACATGAACTATAAAAAGGTCATGCGGTATATCCGGCTCAACTCCCTGGTGCCGGAGCTTCTGGACAAGGTGGACGCAAAGCAGATGGGCTTTATGCCTGCGGTGGAGATCTCGTATATCAGGCCGGAAAACCAGCGGCTGATTGCCGTTTCCATTGACGGGGAGCAGTCCTCCCCCTCAGTGGCCCAGGCAAAGCGGCTCCACGAGCTGGACAAGGAGGGCAAGCTCAACGGCGATGTGATTGACGGTATTTTGAGTGAAGAGAAAAAGGAGGATCGCGGTGTGATTATTTCGACTGCTGAACTGTCTAAGTATTTCGGCAAGGAGGTCACTCCTGCCAAAATGAAGGAGCAGATCATGGCCCTGCTGGACGAGTGGAAAGAGAAACAGCCGCCCGAACTGGCAAAGCCGGACAAGAAAAAGGACTTGGAAAAGTAACCGGGCCCCGCTTCTGGACACTTTGTCCAGAGGTAAGCGCCCCGCGCTTGGGATGGGCTCTGTGGTGATATATCCCCCGTCGCCGCCTATATTCCTGCACAGCCGGGAGTGGGCCGTCAAGGGTGCAACGCACCGCCGCTTGCGGCGGCCTGCCCTTGACGGTCTGCCCCGGCTGTGCTACTTCCAGCGGCGCGGCGGGGGCATATATCCTCCAGAGCCGCCCCCTTTCCCTGGATAGGGAAAGGGCGGGGGGATAGGGTCGAACTACCACCTATTATAAATATCGGAGGTGTTGAAGATGAAACGATCCCTTGCTTATATTACTGCCGCATGGCGCGGCGATCCTGCGGCGGACATGGAGCAGGCGGCGCATTACTGCCGCGTGGTCTACGATGCGGGCTATTCCCCCATCTGCCCCATGCTCTATCTGCCGCTGTTTCTCAATGATGCGGTGCCGGAGGAGCACAAAAACGGCATCGACATGGGCCGTGATCTGCTCCGGCGCTCCCGTGTGCTGGTGGTGTGCGGGCATACCGTCACCGAGTCTATGAAAAATGATATTGCCGTGGCCCAGCGGCTGGGGATTACCGCCACCACCCTTGAGGGCATCCTGACCGTCAAGGGCCAGGGCCGCCGCTGATATGGCGTTCCTGTTTGAAGCCTACATCACCAACCTGGGAAAATACAACGAGGGCGAGCTGGTCGGTGAAACCTTGAAATTCCCCACTACCACGGAGGAGGTGCAGGCACTCCTAAAGCGCATCGGCGTGAACGGGGTGCGGTATGAGGAATTTTTCATCACCAGCTTTGACGGCGATGTGTTGGGGCTCTATGACTATTTGACGGAATACGAAAACCTGGACGAGCTTAACCATCTGGCCTGCCTGCTCTCCGAGCTGGATCAAGGCGACTTGGAAAAGTTTGAGGCGGTCATTGACAGCGGCGGACATACCTCCAGCGTGGCCGATCTCATCAACCTCACACAAAATCTGGATTGCTTTGAATTTTATCCTGATATTGAAAATGAAGAAGATTTAGGCCGCTATTTTACGGAGGACTTGCCGATCCCGGAGGAGCTCAAAGATTACTTTGATTATGAGGCTTACGGACGGGATTTTCTAATCAATGAGGGCGGCCATTTGGCTCCCGGCGGCTATATCGTCCAGACCAGCGGTGACTTCAAGGAATTTTATCACGGGATCGAGGACATTCCCGCCGAGCACAAGGTTTTTGCGTTCCCGCAGCTCTCAGTGCGGGAGCAGATGGCGGCCTACAAAGAAATTATTGACGGCTCCTCCCTGGAGGGCTATCGGAAGATCGCCAAAAAGGAGCATGAGGAGCGATAGCGGCACTTCTGGACATTTTGTCCAGAGGTGCTTTTTTCACGGAAAGGAGGGATACGGCTGATTGATGAGGACGTTTCCAGACGTACCATAGCAGTTTCCATCAAGGCGACAAAGCTCACGGGCCGGGTGCTGGCCCAGGCGTGTCTGGCGGTGGGCCGGAAGATCAAGAAAGCGCACCAGGCCCGCCAGACACCCCACGGCAAACAGACGGTGCGCCAGCTCATGGGCCACGGGGCCGCCACGAACAGCATCGAGGTGGAGTCCCCAAAGGACTTTGACCGGGTGGCCCGCCGCTGGAATGTGGACTATGCCTTTTATAAGGCCGGGCCGGACAAGTACCTGCTGTTTTTCAAAAGTGGGCAGGCCGATGCCATCACCGCTTGTTTTTCGGAATATTCCCGGCGCGTGATGAAGCGTTCCAAGTCCCGGCGCGTCCCGATCCGGGAACAGCTCAAACGGGCCGCCGCTGAACTGGCCCGTCAGCCGTCCCACAAGAAAGAACGTGCAAGGGAGGCGGTGCATGAGGACAGATAGCGTCAAGAAATATGTGATACCCAACATCCCGTACCTGTTTATTCTGTGGGCCTGCCTAAAGCTGGGGACGGCCTACCGCCTGGCTCCCGGAGCGGACTTTGCTCACAAGCTCATGGGCCTGGGGCAGAGCATCGGCCCGGCCTTTGCCGACTTTGCGCCGGGGCTCCATCCCCTTGACTGGCTCATCGGCATTGTGGGCGCGGTGGGCTTCCGCCTTCTGATCTATATGAAAAGCAAGAACGCAAAGAAATTTAGGCGGGATGAAGAGTACGGGTCGGCACGATGGGGCACCGAAAAAGACATCAAGCCCTTTGTCGATCCGAAGTTTGAGAACAACGTCATTTTGACAAAGACGGAGTTTCTCACCATGAACACCCGGCCCAAAAACCCGGCCAACGCCCGCAACCTCAACGCCTGCATCATCGGCTCGTCCGGGTCGGGCAAAACCCGCTTCTGGCTCACGCCCCAGCTACTCCAGGCGCACAGCTCTTATGTGTGCGTCGATCCAAAGGGCGGGGTGCTCTCCCAGGTGGGTGCTTTCCTGCAACGCCGGGGCTATAAAGTCAAAGTGTTCAACAGCATTGATTTTTCAAAATCCATGCACTACAATCCGCTGTCCTACATCCACAATGAGGCGGACATCCTAAAATTCGTGGACACCCTCATAGCGAACACCAAAGGCGAGGGCAAGGAGGGCGATCCGTTCTGGACAAAGGCAGAAACGCTCCTTTATTGTGCGTTGATTGCCTATATCATCTTTGAAGCGCCCGCCGAGGATCGGAATATCAATACCCTGGTGGACATGATTTCCGGCATGGACGTGAAAGAGGATGACGAGTCCTATATGAACGCGGTGGACTATATGTTCAAGGGCCTGGAAAAGCGCAAGCCGGATTGCTTTGCCGTAAAGCAGTACAAGAAATATAAGCTGGCCAGCGGCAAAACCGCGAAAAGCATTTTAATTTCCTGCGGCTCCCGGCTGGCCCCCTTTGACATCCCCCAGCTCCGGGAGATTATGTCTTATGACGAGCTGGAGCTTGACCGCATCGGGGATCGGAAAACGGCGGTTTTCTTCACCATTTCCGACACCACCCCGACTTATAACTTCATTGTGGCCCTGGCCTTTTCGCAGATGTTCAATCTTCTGTGTGAACGGGCGGACAATGTTCACGGGGGCCGCCTGCCCCATCATGTGCGGGTGCTGTGGGACGAGGCGGCGAACACGGGGCAGGTGCCCTCGCTGGAGAAACTTGTCGCCGTTATTCGTTCCCGCGAGGTGAGCCTGTGCCTGTTCTATCAGCAGTACGCGCAGTGCAAGGCCATTTACAAAGACAACGCGGAAACGATCTTAGGCAACATGGACAGCGTGATCTTCCTGGGCGGGCGGGAAAGCTCCACCATCAAGGAAATATCGGAAAACTGGCTGGGAAAGGCCACGATCTCCATGCAGACCGAGGGCCGTTCCCGTGGCCAGTCGGAAAGCTACAACCAGAACACCCAGCGGCTGGGCCGGGAGCTGATGACACCCAGCGAGCTGGCTACCATGCCGGGCGATAAGTGCATTTTGCAGTTGCGGGGCCTGCCCCCGTTCTTTTCGTCCAAATACGATTTGAAACAGCACCCGAACTACAAGTACACGGCTGAGGCCGATAAAAAGAAAAACGCCTTTGACCTGGATAAGCTCATCAACCGCCGCAGGCGGCCTGGGCTTTCCGAGGCTTGTGAGGTGTACGAGGTAGACGTATCCGAGGCGGGGCCCGTAAGCGAGGACGAGGACATCCTCAATTACGACGACGTGGACGATCCGGATGCCTATGTATAAATCACTTCTGGACAAAGTGTCCAGAGGTCGCAACCTGCCGCCAGAAATGGCGGCTTTTTTCATGGCCGGGGAAAACCCGGAGAAATGGAGGCTATATGCAGTTCTTTTCTTCCGCTATTGATACTTTGCAGACCCTTGTTGTGGCTCTCGGCGCTGGCCTGGGCGTGTGGGGCGTTGTCAATCTCCTGGAGGGCTACGGCTCGGACAACCCTGGCTCCAAAAGCCAGGGCATGAAGCAGCTCATGGCGGGCGGCGGCATCATCCTGCTGGGCACCACCCTGATCCCTCTGCTGAGCGGTTTGTTCTAAGGTAAGGGCCTATGGATTTTCTCACCGACTGGCTCACGGACTGGCTCAAAGAGCTGTTGATTGGCGGGATCATGGGGAACCTGGAGGGGCTCTTTGATTACGTCAATACCCAAGTCGGAGAGATCGCGGTACAGGTGGGGACTACCCCGGCGGCGTGGAACGCCGGGGTATTTTCCCTCATCCGCCAGCTTTCCGAAACGGTGATTTTACCGATTGCCGGGCTGGTACTGACCTTTGTTGCCACCTATGAGCTCATTCAGATGCTTTTGGAAAAAAACAATATGCACGAGTTTGACGTGGCGAATATCTACAAGTGGATGTTCAAAACGGCTTGTGCCATCTTCATTCTCTCGAATACCTTTGATATTGTGATGGCCGTCTTTGACGTGTCGCAGACGGTGATCGCCCAGGCCGGAGGGCTCATCCAGGGCTCCACGGACATCACGCCGGATATGATCACGGAGCTGGAAACCACCCTGGAGGGGATGGACTTAGGGCCGCTTCTCGGCCTGTGGCTCCAGTCCTCGATTATCGGCGTAACCATGTGGGCGCTGGGCATCGTCATCTTTGTCCTGGTCTACGGGAGGATGCTGGAAATATATTTGCTCACCAGTTTGGCCCCGATCCCTATGGCGACAATCTCCCACCGGGAGGTGGGCCAGATCGGGCAGAACTATCTGCGCTCCCTGTTTGCCGTGGGCTTCCAGGGGATGCTCATTCTGGTGTGTGTTGCAATCTATGCGGTGCTGATCCAGGGGATTGCCACGGGCGGAGATCCCATCGGGGCGATCTGGGGCACCGTGGGCTATACGGTTTTGCTCTGCTTCATGCTGTTCAAAACCGGGACGATAGCGCGCAGCATCTTTAGCGCGCACTAAGGAGGTTTGATTTTATGGCGAATATGCAGACGGCGGCACAAGGGGCCCCCGTTATGGACGAGGCGGCGATGGCGGAAATGCGCCGCCTGATTTTTGAAGCGCCCATCCAGGAACTGGCGGACGCCCAGGGCATTTCCATTGATGAGGCCGTACAGCTCCGGGTGGAGAAAAACCTGGAGGCCGCCGAGGTGCCCATCGAGGTGTCAGTGCGGCCCATTGAGCCCCAGGGCAAGCTGATTGGCTTTGCCAGTGTGAATATCGGCGGCATCGTGATTGACGATTTTAAGGTAGTCAACGGGAAAAACGGGATCTTCCTGGGTGAGCCCAGCAAACCCGATCCCACAACCCGGACGGGCTACCGCTCCACAGCGCGGGTGACAAACCGGGCCTTGCAGGAGCGGTTGAGCGCGGCGGCGGCAGACGGCTACAACATGGCCGTGGAAAAGCTGATTGCCCGCGCCGAGGCCCTGCGTCCAAAGCCGATCCGGGAGCAGATGGCAAACGCGGCAAAGGAGGCCGCAAAGGAAAACGCCACCCGGCCCGCCCAGGCAAAGGGCAAGGAGGCCAGGGATGACCGATAAGGGCACCTCTGGACAAAGTGTCCAGAAGTCCCCGGAGCTCTCGGAGGGGCTGTTCCTCATGGATGGCATCGAGGGCCTGCGCTCCCTGCCCCGTCATTCCGTGGATATGCTCTTAACAGATCCGCCCTATGGCACCACCCGGAACTTTTGGGATGTGCCCCTGCCGCTCCCGGAGCTGTGGGAGGCGGTGAAATGGGCGGTCAAACCGGACGGCGCGATCCTGTTCTTTGCTCAGTGCCCCTATGACAAGGTGCTGGGGGCATCCAACCTGTCCATGCTCCGCTATGAGTGGGTATGGTACAAAAGCCGCTCCACTGGCTTTCTCAATGCCCGCCGCGCTCCGCTGAAAAAGACGGAGAACATCCTTGTATTCTATCAGAAGCTCCCCCTTTACAATCCGCAGTTTGAACAGGGCAAGCCCTATAAGCGGAGCTTGACAAACAACGGGGACAGCCCGAACTATGGAAAATTCGTCCGCACCACGGGCGGCTCGGAGGACGGCCTGCGCTTTCCAGGGAATGTGCTCACGTTCCCCGCTGTCCAGCGCACCGTCCACCCAACGCAGAAGCCGGTGGCCCTGTGCGAGTATTTCATCAAGACCTATACCCGGCCCGGCGAGCTGGTGGCGGACATCTGCGCTGGCTCCGGCACAACGGCGGTGGCCGCCCTCAACACGGGCCGCCGCTTCCTCTGTTTTGAAACCGTCCCGGCCTACTATGCCGCCGCCAGTGAGCGCATCCGCGTGGCGGGCGCGGCGGTGGAGGCCGGGGAGAAAGGAGTGTAACTATCGGGAAATATTCTGTGATCTACGCCGATCCCCCCTGGCGGTATGCTCAAAAGGGCTTGCAGGGGGCGGCGGAAAAGCATTACCCCACAATGGGGATTGACGAGTTATGCACGCTCCCGGTGGCGGATCTGGCGGCCCCGAACAGCGTGCTTTTTTTGTGGGCTACGTTCCCGCAGCTCCCGGAGGCCCTGCGGCTGATCAAGGCGTGGGGCTTCACCTACAAGAGCGTTGCTTTCGTCTGGCTGAAGAAAAACCGCAAGTCCGAGGGCTGGTTCTACGGCCTGGGCTTCTGGACGCGGGGCAACGCGGAGATCTGCCTGCTGGCAACACGGGGACACCCAAAGCGGCAGGCGGCAAACGTCCACCAGTTTATCATTTCCCCTATCCAGGAGCACAGCCGCAAGCCGGAGGAGGCCCGTGAAAAGATCGTGGCCCTCATGGGTGACGTGCCCAGGGTGGAGCTGTTCGCCCGGCAGTCCCCGCCCGGCTGGGACGTGTGGGGGAACGAGGTGGAAAGCACCATCCCGGACTTCTGGACAAAGTGTCCAGAGGTGGCCGGGCCGGAAAGGAGTGAGTAAAAATTCCCTATGTAAATGTCCCCAACGACTTATCCAAAATCAAGACCAAACTTGCCTTTAACCTGACAAAGCGCCAGCTTGTGTGCTTCGGGATTGCGGCGGCGGTGGGCATCCCGTCCTACCTGCTGGCCCGGAGCACTATCGGCAACACGGGAGCCATGTTCCTGATGATGGGGGTGGCGCTCCCGGCGTTCCTGCTGGCGATGTACGAAAAAGACGGGCTCCCCTTTGAAAAGGTGGTGCGGAACGTCCTGCGGGCAAAGTTCCTGCGGCCTGGGGTGAGGCCCTACCAGACGGAAAATATCTATGCCCCGTTCACCCAGCGGGGCGCTGTGAGAAAGGAGGATGCGATTGCAGAACGCAAAAAGCCCAAAGCGCGGCCCCGGAAAGGCCGCTAAACGGAAAGCGGCTCTCTCCGCCCAGCAGACGATCCCCTATCTGGTGATGCACCCGGACGGGGTGTGCCAGCTCCCCGGAGGGCTCTACACAAAGACGGTGGAATATGAGGACATCAACTATTCCGTGGCAAGCACCGAGGATCAGACGGCGATTTTTGGCGGGTGGAGCTCGTTCCTCAATTACTTCGACAGCTCCCTGCCGTTCCAGCTCTCTTTTATCAACCGCCGCTCCCGTTCCCGGAGCAAGTACAAGGTGAACATTCCCCCGGCCCAGGATGACTATGACAGCATCCGGGCGGAGTTCACGGGAATGTTAAAAAGCCAGATTGCCAAAAGCAACAACGGCATCGAGCGGTCAAAATACATCACGTTCGGCCTGCCCGCCGAGGGGATCGCGGAGGCCCGCCCCCGCTTGGAACGGGTGGAGGCCGACGTGACAGGCAACCTCAAACGGCTGGGCGTTCCCTCTGTCCCGATGGACGGGCAGGCGCGGCTGGCCCTGCTCCACGGCCAGATGCACCCCGGCAACCGGGAGCCGTTCCGCTTCTCCTGGCAGGACATCCCCAAAACCGGGCTTGGCACAAAGGACTATATCGCGCCGGACAGCTTCGACTTCCGGCAGTCCCGGACGTTCCGCATCGGCCAATACTGGGGCGCGGCGTCCTACTTGCAGATTTTGGCGTCCGAGCTCTCTGACAAGCTCCTGGCGGAGATCCTGGAGCTGGATGCGGAAATGACGGTTACGCTCCATATTCAGACGGTGGATCAGCTCAAGGCCATTAAGACCATCAAGGGCAAGCTCTCCGACATCGGCAAAATGAAGGTGGAGGAACAGCGCAAGGCGGTGCGGGCCGGGTACGATCCCGACATCCTGCCCCCTGACCTGATTACATTCAGCAAGGACGCGGCGGAGCTCCTGGCCGATCTGCAGTCCCGCAACGAGCGGATGTTCCTCTTGACGTTTACGGTGATCAATATCGCGCCCACCCGCCAGCGGCTGGAAAACGATGTGTTCACGGTGGGCGGTATCGCACAGAAATACAACTGCGCTTTGAAGCGGCTGGACTGGCAACAGGAACAGGGCTTTGTGTCCTCTCTGGCCCTGGGATATAACGAGGTGGAAATCCAGCGGGGCATGACAACCAGCTCCACGGCGATCTTTATCCCCTTTATGACCAGGGAGCTGCGGATGGCCGGGCCGTCCCTCTACTACGGCATGAACGCCCTTTCCCACAACGTCATCATGGCTGACCGCAAAAAGCTGAAATCGGCCAACGGACTGTATCTCGGCTCCACGGGCTCCGGCAAGAGCTTCGCCGCAAAGCGTGAGATCATCAACGTGTTTCTCGCTATCCCAAAAGACCGCATTATCATTGTCGATCCGATGGGGGAATATGCCCCGCTGGTGCGTAGGCTGGGCGGCCAGGTGGTGGAAATCGCGCCCGGCTCCCCCAGCCATATCAACCCGATGGACATCCAGCTTGATATGGACGATGACGAAAGCCCGCTTTCCATGAAAGCGGATTTTTTGTTGTCCCTGTGCGAGCTGGTGGTGGGCGGCAAGGACGGCCTGCAACCCATCGAGAAAACCGTGATTGACCGCTGTGTGCGGCTCATTTACCGGGACATGGCCCTGGGCCTGGGGGACGGCAAGCCGCCTTTGCTCCAGGACTTATACGAGGAGCTTCTCAAACAGCCGGAGCCGGAGGCCCGTCGGGTGGCAACCGCCCTGGAACTCTACTGTACGGGCTCCCTTAACCTGTTCAACCATCAAACCAACGTAAAACTGACGGCGCATATTGTCTGCATCGTTCTCAAAGGACTGGGAGAAAACCTCCGCAAGATCGCCATGCACGTTACCAACGACTTTGTAACGTCGGCGGTCAATGTGAATTTCCACAACGGCGTTTCTACCTGGTGCTACTTTGACGAGTTCCACATCCTGCTCCGGGACGCGCTCACCGCCAGCTACTTTGTAGCCGTGTGGAAGATGCTCCGCAAAAAGGGTTGCGTGCCCTCGGCTTTAACGCAGAACGTCAAAGACCTTTTGGCCAGCCGGGAGATCGAGGCCATTCTGGACAACACCGACTTTATGATCCTGTTGTCCCAGGCCCAAAGTGACCGGGCGATTTTGGCGAAACAGCTCGGCATTTCCGAGCATCAGCTCTCCTATATCACCCACTCCAATTCCGGCGAGGGCCTGCTGTTCTATGGCAATGTGACCATCCCCTTTGTGGATCGGTTCCCCAAAGGGGAGATCTATAACCTGCTCACCACCCGCCCGGAGGATTTGAAGAATGAAGCGAAAACCGAATAAACCCCAACAGGAGCCCAGGGAGCGCCCCGGCTCCTGGGAGGAGCCCGCCGATCCCGGCGGCGCTTCTTCCGGGGACGCTGGGGGCGGCTCCCCAGGCGGTGCCGGGACGGAGGGCACTTCTGGACAAAGTGTCCACAAGTCTAAGTTTAGGCAGAAAAGCAAGCAGGAACAGGCCGCCGCATCTAAGCTCCGCATGGAAAAGCGCGGGGAAAAGCTGGAGGCGGCCAGGGGCAAGCTGGCAAAACAGAAGCCCCCGAAAAAGCCCGGCCCCGTCCGGCGGGTGGGCCGCGCCGCTGGCGGGGCCGTTCACGGCTTTGTGCATGGGAAGATTTACGAAAACGAGCAGGAAAACGTGGGCATCGAGGGGGCCCACCGCTCCGAGCTGGTGGGCGAGGCCGCCCTGCGGCATGGCTCCCGGTTTGTGAAGCGGAAAGTCCGGGAACACCCGGCAAAGGCCGTCCAGCGGGCCGAGTCCAAATATGTCAAGGCCACGGCGGACTATCACTTCCGCATGGCCGCCCAGGAGCACCCGGAAATGTCCGGCAACCCGGTTTCCCGGATGTGGCGCAAGCACCGCTTGAAAAAGCAGTATCAGAAGCGGGCGCGGCAGGCGGTCAAGACCGGGGCGGCAGGCGCGGCGAAAAAGACCGTCGCCGCCACGGAAAAGGCCGGGGCAAAGGCGGTGGGCTTTGTGAAGCGGCATCCCGTGGGGGTGGTGCTGGCCCTGGCCTGTGTGCTCCTGCTCTTTCTGATGCAGTCCTGCTCGTCCTCCCTGGTGACGCTTGGCAACGCCGGGGCGGGCGCGGTGGGCGCGACTACCTACCCATCCCAGGACGAGGAAATGCTGGCGGCGGAGGCGGCTTATGTGGGAATGGAGGCGGAGCTCCAGGATTACCTGGACAGCTACGAAAGCACCCACGACTATGACGAGTACCACTTCGACTTGGACAGCATTGAGCACGATCCCTATGTGCTGATCTCCATTCTGTCGGTGCTCCATGAGGGGGCATGGACGCTGGATCAGGTGCAGGGGACGCTGGAAACCCTCTTTGACCGCCAGTACATTCTCACCGAGGATGTGGTGGTGGAGGTGCGCTACCGGACGGAAAGCCGGACGGACAGCGAGGGCAACTCCTACGATGTGGAAGTCCCCTATAATTACTACATCTGTTATGTGACGCTGGAAAACAAAAACCTGTCCCACCTGCCCCTGGAAATGATGGACGAGGAACAGATGTCCCGGTACTCCCTCTATATGTCCACCCTGGGGAACCGGCCTGACCTGTTCCCTGAGTCGGCCTATGTGGGAAAATACGTTACCAACCCGCCCGCCGGATATGACGTGCCGGGGGAATATCTGGACGATGAAACCTTTGCGGCCATGCTCACTGAGGCGGAGAAATACCTGGGCTATCCCTATGTGTGGGGAGGCTCCAGTCCGGCCACATCCTTTGACTGCTCCGGCTTTGTGTCCTGGGTCATCAATCACTCCGGCTGGAATGTGGGCCGCCTGGGGGCCCAGGGGCTCTATAACATCTGCACCCCTACCAGCAGTCCAAAGCCCGGCGATCTGGTGTTCTTTGTCGGCACCTATGACACGGCGGGCGTGTCCCACTGTGGCATCTATGTGGGGGACGGGATGATGATCCACTGTGGAGATCCCATCCAATACGCAAATTTGAATACAAGCTACTGGCAATCTCATTTCTACGCCTACGGGCGTTTACCCTGACAAGGAGGTATCTATGGCGGTAAGCAAAAGCCAGAAAATCCAGGCCGAGATTGATAAGGTCAAGGCCAAAATCAGCGAACAGCAGGCCCGGCTCAAGGAGCTGGAAAAGAACAAGCAGGAGGCCGAAAACAGCGAGATCGTGGACATCGTGCGGGGCATGAGCATTTCCCTGGAGGAGCTCCCCCTGGTGCTCCAGCGGCTCCGTGACGGCGGAAAGGAGGAAAACGAATAATGAAACGCTTTCGGGTGATGGCGGCGGCGCTGTGTGTCGCCGTTCTTTTATGCGGATTTAGCGTCCCGGCCTATGCCTATGCGGACGGCGGCGAGGGCGCGGACTATGGCGATCCCACCATGACCGAGGAACCCCCGGCCCCGGAGCCGGAGCCCACCATTGAACCGGGCAAGGGCTTTTCGGAGGAGGGCAACCTTGTGACCCGTGATCTGCTCTATGACGAGCACACCAACAAGCAGTTTATCACGGTGCAGACGGCGGGCGGGAACACCTTTTACATTGTCATTGACTATGACAAGCCCGTGGACGAGGAGGGCGAGCAGTATGAAACCTACTTCTTCAGCGTGGTAGACGAGGCCGATCTGCTGGCCGCAGCCGAGGCCGCCGGGGTGGAGCAGGCGGTCTGCTCCTGCTCTGAAAAATGCGCGGCGGGTGCCGTGAATACGGAGTGCGCGGTCTGCTCGGTCAATATGGAAAAATGCGTGGGCGTGGAGCCGGAACCCGTGGAAACCGAGGAACCCGCCCAGGAGGAGGCCGAGCCGGAAACGGGCGGCAATACGGGGATGCTCCTGGCGGTGCTGGCCGTGGCCTTAGTGGGCGGCGGCGCGGCGTTCTATTTCAAGGTACTGCGCCCCAAACAGCAGAAAGCCGCCGAGCCCCAGGAGGACTATGGCGACGAACTCCCGGACTATGACGGGCCGGACGGCTACGGGGACGAGGACGATGACGGCCCGCCCTGGGACGAGGAGGACGATAACGGAGAGGAGGCGGACAAATGAAGTTTACCGACAGCCCCTTTGAAAAAATGATGAAGCAGAAGCCCCGTCCCCAGGCCCCGTCTGTCCCCAAAGCGCCCAGGGGCTCCCGGTGCTCCGGGTGCCCCTACTGGCGGGGCATCGGCTGTGTGTCCTGCTACCGGGAGCTTTTGAAAGCCCCGGCTGGCGGGAGGTGACGGCTTGGCCCGTGAACTGACACGCGAGGAAAAAAAGAAAATCCGCGCCCTGGTAACAAAGTGGTGCGCCAACTATGACAAGGAATACGGGTGCCTGCCCCTGGAGTGCGAGTGCTATATGTTCGGGAAATGCTGGACGGGTGCCTACTGCCGCTACTTCCGGGAGGCCGTTCTGCCCCTTGATCCGGCGCTGGAAGCCGCCCTCTTGACCGAGGGGCCCAGGCCGGAGTTTAAGCCCTGTCCCATCTGCGGCGGGGCCGTCCCCGCCGATGGGCGCATGGCCTACTGCTCCGAGTCCTGTGCCCGGATCGCCCTGCGGCGGCAAAAGCGGGATTATATGCGGAAAAAACGGAGGTGATGTGTGGAAAATTAGACCCCGGAAAATCCGCTTGTATCAAGGCTTTCCGGGGCCGCTTTTGGGGTAGGCCGTATCTTTCTATGGCTTCCCTGGTTTGCTCAAATGCTTTCCACATCTATCCTCGCCGCTTCTGGACACTTTGTCCAGAGGTGCGGGGCATTTAAGGAGGTGTTATTCTGGAGGAAAATCAAGGCTATGTAATCCGGCGCACAATCCTGTTTGACAATCAATGCGGCTTTGCCCTGGGGGAAAACAGCAGGGCCCCTAATCCCTTTGTGACATGGCAGTTTAACGAGCAGGACGGCCACCGGGATTACTTTTGGGGCCACTATATGAATGAGCCGGATATGGCGGAACGGGACTTACTCAATCGGGCCGGGGACTACCAGCGGCGCTACCATGTGCAGGAAGTGGAACAGGCCCCGGACAAGGAAACCTATCTGTATTACTCTACCCAGCGGCCTATCGACATCGGCACATACCCGAACAGCTATTTTAACCGCCCTGTCCACATGGATTTATACTTTACCCGCCAGCAAGTGACGGGTGAGGCGTTCCAGGCGTGGGGAGCCATCACCTATGCCCATCCCCTGACGGAACGGGAAATGCAGGACTATGAGCTCCGGCCCTCCCGCAATAACCTGGATATTCGGCGGCAGATGGACGCCCAGGCCCAGGTGGTGGGGAAATGGGAGGATGCTCACCGCGTCCCGGATCAAAAGCGGCTGACGTGGTTTTACCCGGACTTCGGCAGTTATGTGGTGAAAGAATACATCACCCCGGAGCAACTGGCAGACTTTGCCCGTGGCGTGGAACGCCAGGAGGCGGCGCGGGCCCACAAGGAGGCCAAACGCCAGCCCCCGATTGCGGAGCAACTGAAAGCGGCCCAGCGGGAGGTCCAGGAGCACCGGGCCCCGGATGGCCACAAAAAGAAAGCCCCTGACCGGGGCGACAGATAGGAGGAAGATTATGGACAAGAAGCGTGAACAGGATTTTGCCAACCAGGAAGCCCTGCGGCTCTCCGGGGTATTCAATACGCCGATCCCCGCCCAGCCCCCGGAACGGGAAAAGGCGCTGGACAAGGTAAAGGAGCCGCCCCGTACCAGCCGGAGTCTGGAACGGGAGGAGCGGTGACAAAGAAACGCCGCCGCCCCATCCATCTCCATGTGATGGTGTCCGAGGAGGAGCTGGCGCTGATCCGGGAGCGCATGGCCGAGGCGGGCATCCGCAATATGGGGGCCTATATGCGGAAAATGGCCCTCAATGGGCATGTGCTCCATGTTGACCTGTCGCCTGTCCAGGAGCTGGTGTCGCTCCAGCGGCGGTGCTCCAACAATCTAAACCAGGTGGCGATCCAGGCGAATACCTACGGCGGTATTTACCCGGAGGAGATTACGGCTCTGCAACGGGACTATGAAAAGCTGCGGCGGCCCCTTTCCGATCTGCTGGAAAAGCTCTCCGCCATCGTGCGGCTCTGACCTGCCGGGGAGCGGCTTTGCCGTTCCCCGGCTATCTCGACTTCTGGACATTTTGTCCAGAGGTGGGGATAGCCGAGGCATCCTTGTTGGCCCCCTCCTGCGGAGTTATAATATACATATAGAGGCAAACAACGAACATTTTGTAGGAGGTATGAACGATGCGGACAATCTTGAAAATCATCGCGGCTCCCTTTGTCCTGGCCCTGATCCTCATTGTGGCGGTGCTTACGTTCCTGTCCTGCGTGGCAGGGGCGGTGTGCATTGTGGCTTGTGTGGGCCTGTCCCTGCTGGCGATCCTCTGCCTGCTGGCCGGGCAGACAGTAGGCTGCATCGCCATGTTTGTGCTGGCGTTCCTCGTTTCCCCATTTGGGCTCCCAGCCCTGGGCGGCTGGCTGGTGGAGCGTCTGCATGGGATAAAGTATGCGGCGATGGACTTTATGGCAAGCTGATACTTATGGACAGAGTGTCCAGAGGTGCCGGGGGGCGGGTGAAACAGACCGCCGCCCGCTTTTTCTGCTGGGAAAGGAGGTGCGGCTATCGCTACAACTTACATCCGGCCCTACAAGGTGGCGGCGGGAAAAACGGCTGTCCAGACGATGGAGGATCGGTTTGCCTACGGGCTCAATCCGAAAAAGCTGGGGGCCGTGTCTGCCTACCTCTGCGATCCGGCGTTGGCCCCGGCTGAGTTTCTTCTGACGAAAAGCCAGTACCAGGCGGAAACGGGCCGGGCCGTGGAGCGCGGAGCCCTGTTCTTTCAGATCCGGCAGGCGTTCCCGCCCGGTGAGGTCACGCCGGAGGAGGCCAACAAAATCGGCTATGAAACGGCCATGCGCTGGACAAAGGGAAAGTATCAGTTTTTTGTATGTACCCACATTGACAAGGGCCACATTCATAATCACATTTATTACAACTCCACCGCCCAGGACTGTTCCCGGAAGTTTCATAACTTCATCGGCTCCAGCTTTGCGGTGCGGCGGCTCTCTGACCGGGTGTGCATTGAGCATGAGCTGTCTGTTATCCAAAATCCGAAACAGCACAGCAAAGGCCGCTTTCTCCATTATGGCCAGTGGATTGGAGAAAAGCCGCCCACCGCACAACAGCGGGTGCGGCTGGCCATCGTGGAGGCCCTGGAGAAAAAGCCTGCCGACTTCCCGGCGTTCTTGCGGCTCATGGAGGAGTCCGGCTTTGCGGTGAAGCATGGGCGGGGCGGTGTGATCTCGTTCCTGGCTCCTGGGCAGGATAAGCCCACCCGCCTGCGCTCGTCCACCCTGGGCCCCGGCTTTGACCCGGAGGACATTCGGGCGGTGATTGCCGGGGAGCGCCCGATCCCGGAGCTGCCGAAAGAGGGCCCGCCCTCGGCCCGGCGCGTCGATCTGATTATCGACATCCAGGAGCGGCTGGCCCAGGGCAAAGGCCCGGCCTATGAGCGGTGGGCCAAAGTTTACAACCTCAAACAGATGGCCGCCGCGCTCCAGTACCTCCGGGAACATGATCTGATGGATTATGACGCGCTGGCCGTCAGCACCGAGGCGGCGGTGGATCGCGCCCACAAGCTGGCCGAGGAACTGCGGGACACGGAGGCCGCCCTCTCTAAAACTTCTGAGCTCATGGGCGCGGTGGTACAGTATGCAAAGACGCGCCCTGTGTTCGATGGTTACAAGGCGGCCCGGTACAGTAGAAAATATCTGGCCCAGCACGAGGCGGAGCTGGCAGACTACCGGGCGGCCAAAGCTACTATGAGCGATCTTTTGGGCGGGGCGAAGCTCCCGAAAATGGACACGCTGAAAAAGGAGCGCCGGGAGCTCTCCGAAAAGAGAAAGGCCCTTTATGCAGAATACCGCAAGGCCCAGGCGGAAATGCGGCAGGCCGTGGCGGTCAAGGCGAACATTGACCATCTGCTCGGCCATACGGATGGGCGTGAAAATAAGGCCCAGGAGCGATAGCTCCGGGCCGCAGACAACCAGGGACTTCTGGACAAAGTGTCCAGAAGTCCGGCGGGTTTGGGGAGCTCCCCAACAAGCATTTTCACGGGCCTGCGGCCTGTGAAAATTTCGGAGTGTGGCTACACCCGAATTGCTTGCCGAAACGCGCAACCCCCGAAGTGGCGCGAAAAAACGGAGGCATACGCTTTTCTTACGCATCCTCCGTTTCCTTAGCCGCTTTCATCGCTTGGATCGTGGCTTCTACAATTTTCAGTTCTTTTTCGTCCAGGGCGTTGAGCATGGCGTCAATCCGCTTTCTGCACTCGCTCCCTCTGTTCTTGGACGGATAGAAATATTGATCTACCGATATATCGAACATTGTCACCATCTGATAAAAGGTATTAAGGCTGGGGTGCTGGCCGTCATTCTCATTATACATGATAGTGCGCGGAGCCCGGTCAACAATATAAGCCAGTTGCTCCTGCGTCATTCCGCTGGCTTCTCTTGCCCGCTTGATGGCGAGCCCTATATCGTGAAAATCAAATCGTCGTTCATCTCTTTCAATCTTCATAATATCACCTAATGTAATTTTACATTTCAGGTATTATTATTTGAACGATTGTATATTTCATTCTACTGACTGTTTAATTTCACGAAGAGTGAAGAAGAGGATTGTTCAGACAGCGGTAACAAGCTATAATTGAATTGTATGAGGTGGTAATATGCGAATTGCAGTTTGCGAAGATGATAATATAGTTGCTGCATACTTGGAGGATTATTTATCTTCTTTGAGCGTGCAGAATATTGAATATGAGATTTTTACTTCTGGTAATGATCTCATTCATTACATGGAGCAGGAAAAAACTTCTTTCAATATTTTTTTTATGGACATAGAAATGCCAGGGAGAAACGGTATTGAAACATCTGCCTATATTCGGGAGCACGATAAAAATGCTTTGATAATCTTTATCACAGATCATCAAGATTATGTATATCAAGTATTTGAGGTGCTTCCATTCCGATTTTTGATAAAGCCAGTCCAGCGGGAACAGTTAAACACGGTTTTGAAAGATGCGATTTTGCAAATTAACACGGCAAAAAAATTGTTTTTCTTCAGAATTGGTAAACAGCAATTTCAAGTCGCCTATGATGAAATTTTATATTTTGAGGGAAATCTACGAAAGGTACGACTTGTATCAACCGTTGGAGAATGGGATTTTTACGGAAAAATTTCTAAAGTGTTTAGTGACCTGGATGTAAATTTATTTTTGCAGTCCCATAGTTCCTTTCTTGTCAATATGGAATACATCCGTTGCATTACAGAAACAGAAATCACTTTGACGAATGGAATGACAATTCCGATTAGTAAGAAATTTCGTGACAGTGTAAAACAACGTCACATGGAATATGTAGAATGGAGGTGTGGGAATGGCTGAATTGATCGTGTTAATCTTTCTAATACTACTATTCAATTTAGTAGATAGTATCTTTATATTACGATACCATGAACACCTTTATGGAGCCGTTCGTTGGGAAAAGCGGAAGTTTGTTTTACGTTTTACGATTATTATTCTTTCGGCCACAGTAGTAATTTCTGCCATACCAGCAATGATATTATGGGGAATGACTTTGTTTAGCTCCTTTTGGATGGGAGCATATCATGGTGGAAAGAAAAACAAAGTGCTGTTCCAGGTGGTATTGATTTCTTTAGCAGTTTTATCATTCATTTTATCGTTTGTAATTGCTATTGCATTTTTCAAGGATGACATTACAGTTGGCATATTTACACTGTTGGCTTCCCATATAATTTTTGGCGTTATGGTAGAAGTTACAAGGCATTTCCAGCAATCCATCTTGATTGATCTCCCTGGAAAAATGTGGCTGATTCTCTTTTCAATTCCAGTTGCCAGTTTGATTTGTGTTCCTGCTTTTTCTCGGATGATTGCTCTAAATGAAAGCCCTGCAAGCGGTATTGGGAGAAATCAAGTTATTATATTGTTCGCTGTTTTCTTCATTAACATTATGGTGTTCTATTTATTCGGAAAATTCTCTGAATTATTAAGCACAAGAATAGACGCGGCTGTATTACAGCAACAAATTGAAATGCAGGAGAAATACTACCTTGCTATTGAAGAAAATCACGCAAAAGTACGCTTACTCCAGCATGATATGAGAAACCAGATCAATGCAATTACGACAATGTTTAAAGAAAATCAGATGGAAAATCTCGGTCAATATCTGAAAGAAATCGGAGGACAGATCAATCAAATTGAAAAAGTGATTGTAACAGGAAATGCCCCTATAGATACGATACTTAACATCAAAATTTCAGAGCTGATAGGGTGTGGTATCAAAGTAAATACAAATGTCTTGCTCCCCAAAGGAATAAAAATAGATTTTCGTGAAGCCGCTACTTTGTTTGGAAACCTTTTAGATAATGTTATGGATGAGTGTAAGCGGCTTCCAAAAGAAAAACAAGAGGCTAAAATTCAGCTTTCCTATATCAACCATATCATGTTTATTCGGATTTCAAACCCGATGGCAGTAGCCGAAAAACAGTTCCCGCTCAAAAGCGAAAAACCAGATTCGGAATTGCATGGGTTCGGGATGAAAAGTGTTCAACAAGTGGTAGAACAATTTAATGGAACTATAAAACTGACTGCTCAAGATTATTTATTTCAGATTTCCATTGTTCTATATGGCGTTTAGGACAATAATGACAATTTGGTTCATCAAATATGACGACCAGCTATTTTCTTTGATTTTTGGTGCTACTATGTTTCTGCAAAGAATACATAGTAGCACTTTTTTGGAGGTAGATAACATGAAAAAAGGATTGTTTGGAGCTATCGCTCTACTTGTGTTTGCTTTGATTGGGGGCGCAATCTTAAAGACTATGGGTGCCCCTGCTCTGGCGATAAAAGGAGCAACCCTCGTTGCCGTATTTTCGGTTTTGATTGGTGGAAAATTGATTTTTGATTACTTCTGGAAAAAGCGGAGGTGATCAGTGTGTGGGCAATCACAAAAAGAGAATTTTGGAACCTGATAAAAAGCGTAAGGGCTCTTATCATCATTCTGTTGTTTAGCGCAGGTAGCATTTGGGTGACAAATAGTTTATCCAAAGTAAGCGGACAACTCGATGTAGCAGAATACTATGCCAGTTTGAGGTTGTTGGTCTTGATTTTCGGCTTCCTGTTTGCAACCATTTTATCTCACAGTTGCTTTAACGGTGAAGTGGAAACAAAAACAATACGTTTGCTCCTGACCAAAGTTTCCAAAACAAGTATTGTTGTTGGTAAACTGCTCGGCACTTCCTTATTTTGGATGGCTTGCTTAACAGGTAGCTTCCTTTTTATATCAGTGGTTGGCAAAGTTTTTCGTCCGTCTGAACTGTTTATTGCTTTTTCAACAATGGCATATTTTAACAGTATTGTACTTTTGATTTCAGTAGTCACGACAAAATCTTCTCGAAGCAATTTTATTGGACTTATATTTGCACTGTTACTTCCCGGCCTTGGATTGTATGCTACCCTTACAGCTACCTCACCTCTGCATTTTTTACAATACTTCTTTCCATATTTTTATTTGCTGCAAGGCGTGAGATATATGAGTGTCCCCCTGGTCTTTGCCGTGTTGTTGACTTGGGTAGCCGTATTGTTGGTAAAAAGGAGGGACTACTAAATGGCTGCAATTAGAACACAAAATTTACAGAAAAACTACGGGAAAACCAAGGTGCTTCAAGGTATTACACTATCTGTCGAGGATGGTACATTTTGGGGACTGATTGGGAAAAACGGTGCAGGTAAAAGTACACTTATCAACACTTTGACAGGGACAGTTCTAAAATCTGGCGGTTCTTTTTGGATTTATGACACGCCGGATCAAGAACTGGATCAGGCAAAAAAGTCTATTGGTGTTATGCCGGATGTTTCTGGCCTATATGGTGCAATGACAGGTGTTGAATTTTTAAAATATATGGCAGCGCTAAAAGGCGTGAAGTTAACAAAAAATGATATTAAGCGCTGTCTGGATGATGTCAACTTGGATGTTCCTTTTGATCGCAAAATAAAGGAATACTCTTTTGGAATGAAAAAGAAGATTTCTTTAGCACAAGCTCTTATAGGCGAACCAACATTACTGTTTCTTGACGAACCGACATCCGGTGTTGATCCAGAGTCTATTTTACACCTGCAGGAGTTATTCCATCGTTTGCACCAAAACGGCACAACTATTTTTCTGGCATCCCATAATCTTAATGAAATAGAACGGCTATGTAGTCATGTCGCAATTTTGGATCAAGGTAACTTCCGTGTAAATGGTGAGATTAACGAAGTTATCAACCGCTATACGGCAGTTATAAAGGTGCAAATTCATTGCCGAGTTCCTGATGATTTTTGTATGTCACCCAAATTTCATTTTGCCAAATTGATTGAGGCTACGGCTGACACAATGATTTTTGAGGTTAAAACTCAGGAGGACATTTCAAGGATTGTTGAGTTGCTTGTCTCTTGCGGCATATCCATTTATTCTGTTTCTCCGCAAAAGGCAACTTTGGAAGAAATCTTTTTAACGTGATTATGAAAGCCAAAACAATAGATGAATTTCCATTTTCATCTAAGACCTTGTCAAAATCAATACGGTATCAGATACTTTCATATAAATTCTTGGCAGGCGCAAAACTACCCTCAATTCGTGTTCTCGCTCAGAAATATGACTGTAATCCGAATACCATCTGTCGGGCGTTAAATAAACTTGTGTCAGATGGATTGATAATTAAAAATCTGGGCCGAGGCTATTATGTAGTTGATGATGTGTTTCTGATTCAAGAGAAAAGACGTTTGGAACTTAAAAAGCTCACAATGGAATTATTTGCATCTCTTAGCTCTTTAGGTTATAAACACGATGAAATTCTGGAACTGATTTTTGCATTAGCGGATAAGTAAAATAGATATGACCGCCCAACGGCATATAAAAAAACCGTTGTTTCGGCGGCTGGATCATCACGCGCCAAAGCAAAATACAGTAGCCTTACGGCGGTTTTGAAATAACAAATTTCAAGCCGCCGTTTTCTTTTCAAAAAATGAGATTACGGGGGGGGGGTATTAAAGTCGCCCTTTTTTAAGGATACGGCGGTGTCCGGGAGGTATCGCTGTGTCCTTTTTCTTTTTCCATCCCCCTAACCTGTCAAAAAAAGCCCACCCGCCCAGCAGGATCAATCCGGCGGCGGATGTGCAATTTGGCAGTACATAAATGAATTTGTCGTTTCATGCGCTTGTGTGGCCTTGTGTCGCGCAGGCGCATTTTGTTTGTCCGACTTCTGGACACTTTGTCCAGAGGTGCGGGGCGGTTCCCCTGGGTGCCGCTCTCCGCCAGCCCCCGTTTCGGTCACTCGTTCACCCAACACCGAAACGGAGGTTTATAATGACTACCATCAATCTGAAAGATTTTTATTATTGGTACACGCAGGATCAGTTTATTGAAGTCACCGAGGAAGTGGCCGAGGCGCTCCGGGCCAGCATCCGCTATGAAGCGGCCTACCAGCGGCGGCTCGCCCGGCACAAGGCGCAGTATTCCCTGGACTGTGAGGACGGGATCGAATACTCCGCCTGCCTGCATGAGCCCACGCCCCAGGAGCTTCTGGAACGCATGGAGCTGTTTATCCGGCTCTGGAACGCCCTCAACTCCCTGCCGGAGATCCAGGGCCGCCGGATCGACGCTCATATCATTCTTGGCATAAGCATCAAAGAAATTGCTGAGGCCGATGGTGTACATGAGGAGTCCGTCCGCCAGTCTATCAAGCGGGGCCTGGAACGCATGAAAAAACTTTTTGATTTTTGCTGTTTCCCCACTTGGAATTGATGCAAAAATGTCTTGGTTAGTAGAGAGGGAAATATAAACCTCTCCACAACGGAACGACGGCGGCCCTGAGCATAGCGCGGGGAGCCGGGCGGCGGGTGCGCGGTGACTTCTCTCCACGGAGAACGAGCGATAAACACCAGCGCCGCAGGTGGGCCGGGCCAACCCACGGCCACGATCCGCCATTGGACAGGCTGGCCGCCTGTCCCTCCGGGCCGCCGTTCCCCGTTGCGTGGGGATGCCGCGCCGAGTATGGTTGTCTTTGGACAGGTCAAGGAAACGGGCGCGGCACTCCCTAATTTATCAAGAAAGAGGGGAACGCTCTATGAACTATGATCCAGAACTGGCGGCCTTGCTCTCCCAGCCGTGGAGCAACGATGCCTGCCGGGGGTACGTCATCGCCGCGATGGAGCGGTGCGGCTTTAAGCCGTCCGACATTGAACAGGTGATGGTCGAGCTTTACGAGGTATTCGACTATACCACTTTGCAGGAGGCCGAGGCTTACTACGAGCGGAGCCCCTACTAAGTTCTGGACACTTTGTCCAGAGGTACATATCCGGCCAAAGGCCAGCACTTTCCCGGTGCTGGCCTTTGCCATGTTTCAAGACATTCTTTGATTGTATGGGAGGGATTTTATGCAGGCACAGGTCAAATATGAAAGTGAAATCAAAACTGCTGTACTCGGAGATCGCACGATCACCGTCAAAAATCTCACCCCCGTTTTTTCCCCGCAGGAACAGGACAAGCGCAACCGCGAAATTGAGCGGCGGCTGTTTGACGTGTTCCGCAAATATGCCGGGCGGGGGTAGGCCAGAGTCATCCTTGTAGTAAGGGGGCGGCAGAGGTACAATATAATTGTAGGTTGGCTCCTGTTTAACGGAAGGGAGCTAATTATGGATAGTAGAATAGATGCAATTTATGGGCGGCAGTCGATTGACAAAAAAGACAGTATCAGCATTGAAAGTCAGTTTGAATTTTGCCGCTATGAGCTTAAAGGCGGTGAGGGTAAGGAATACAAAGACAAGGGCTACTCTGGCAAGAACATTGAGCGCCCCGACTTCCAGCGGCTTCTGCAGGACATCCGGCTGGGCCTGATTAAGCGGGTGATCGTCTACAAGCTGGATCGGATTAGCCGCTCCATCGTGGACTTTGCAAAGCTCATGGAACTGTTCAAGCAGTACGATGTGGAGTTTGTGTCCTGCACAGAAAAGTTTGACACTTCCACGCCGATGGGCCGGGCGATGCTCAATATCTGCATTGTCTTTGCCCAGCTTGAACGCGAAAGCATCCAGATGCGTGTGCAGGACGCTTTCTATTCCCGGTGTACCAAAGGCTACTATATGCGGGGCCGGACGCCATACGGTTTTGATACCGAGCCCATCGTCATGGACGGGATCAAGACAAAGAAGCTGGTGGAAAATGCGGAAATGGATTTTGCCGAGCTGATGTATCAAATGTATGCGGAGCCGGGCAATTCCTACGGCGACATATCCCGGTACTTTGCCGAGAACGACATCAAGGTTTATGACAAGTCCCTAAAGCGCGGGTTTATAGCTCAACTGCTGAGAAACCCCGTCTACGTCCAGGCCGATATGGACATCTACGAATACTTCAAGGCCCAGGGCGTAAAAATCGAAAGTCCCCCGGAAATGTTCACAGGGGACAATAGCTGTTATCTCTATCAAGGGCGCGAGGGCGAGGAGCCGATCCTCGTGATTGCTCCCCACCAGGGGCGTATCCCCTCCCAGCTCTGGCTGACCGTTCAGCGCAAGCTCTCACAAAACACCACATTCCAGAATGGCCGGAAATGCCATAACACATGGCTGGCCGGGAAAATCAAGTGTGGACGTTGCGGCTATGCCCTGGCAAGTCTGAACGCCAGAAATGGTGTCACCTACCTGCGGTGCAAACAACGGGCAGACAATAAGAGCTGCGAGGGAGCCGGTACGCTGACCGCGCAAAGCATGGAGGCGTTTGTTTACGGCGAGATGGTTAAGAAGATGCGGAAATTCCACACGCTGAAAGGCGGTAAGGAACAAAGCTACAATCCGAAGCTGACCGCCGCCCGTGTCGCCCTTGCAATGACGGAAAGCGAGATCGAGAAACTTCTGGACACTTTGTCCGGCGCTAATCCGCTTCTCCTGCAATACGCAAACACCCGCATTGAGGAACTGGATGCGGAACGGCAGAAACAGCTCCGGCTGGTCGCAGACCTCACCGCTAATTCTGTTTCCGCTTCACAGATTGATAGCATTACGGGCTATCTTGATGATTGGGAGTCCGTGAGCTTTGACGATAAGCGCAAGGTGGTTGATATACTCATATCACAAATTGACGCTACCAGTGAGAGTGTTACAATTCACTGGAAAATCTAAAACCTTTTCACTTGGCATTATGCCCTTGTCAAGAATAGTTGAGCATTTTGGTGCAAACATATCCTTCACGCAAAAGGCTAACGCCCAACTTTGGATTGGAACAGTAAACTTTATGTTTTGCGTTCCTATTTTTTGCAAGAATCGTGCTGATTGCGTTAATATCCATTCATTTTCAGGTGACCACTCTGTTTTTGTATCCCAGCATCGTACAATAGTATTTATTATCTTACAAAAGATGCTTGCGACATTATCGGCCAGTTGAATCAGTTCTTCCGCTTGACTATCTATAAACTTAACCGCCACATCGAGATGTTTAAGTTCTTCTCTTAACATTTTATCGATACCTGAAATATTATCATGAACAATATCAATTTTTCTGATATCACAGTTGTGTTCAATTTCAATCACTTCCAGCAACTCTGATAGAGCATTAAGATTGATAAGATTAGCAAATTTCTGATTCGAATAACTCCCAAACTTAAGAAAATCACTTACAAATATTTCTTCGAGTCCTTTGTTCTGAATCTCTGAAACAGCAAAAACCAATCCATTTCCAGCCGGTGGAATATGTTGATATGAATAGTTTTTTAAGTATTCAAACAGCTCATGCACGCTTGCCTTTGTAGTTCGTTTTGTTAGTTTGCAAAATGTTGCAAATAACTCATCTTTTTCTTGAGAAAGGTCACTCACCAGCGAGTAATATTCTACCGGGAACTGTTCTCTTGCTTGTTCTCCCAAAATGGCAAATAACAAAAGCGATGCCAGATAGAATTTTTTATCGTACAAACATATAGAAAAATGAATGTCGTCTATAATATTATCCAGAAAGTATTCTAAAGCATCGTTATTTTCTTTTGCAAATAGAGAGTTTCCTTTCAGTTCTTTCTCAGATGCAAATCGGCTCTTAAATGCTGCATATTTCTGACGAAGCAGCTGCTCACTTTGCAAATCATGAGCAACAACAGCTGCCAAACAAAAATGGCGCTGTGTTCCATAATTTAGTTTTTCATTCTTATCAATTATGCCACCAGTATTTCCCGCTTCATCTAGAAATAGACGCATTCAATATGTCACCTCCCGTAGGTATTAGCTTTCAAATAAATCTTGGCACTTTTTAATTGCTCGCTGAATCTCCGAATCGCGAAAATAGGCCTTTTTCAGTTTAGCTCTCCATTCTTTATTTGAGGAAATCAAATTCTTAATCGAGGCTACGGAAATTTCCTTGCCTTCCTGCTTTAAGTCACAGATTGCCATATCTACCGTTGCAAAAAGCTCCAGCTCATTGACACTTGTGTACTGGAACTGCGACACCAGCCAATCCACATCTCCCTGCTTTCCCCAGTCTTGCAAATAGGTCAACGCCTGTTGCATTTGCACACCTTTTTCAAAACGGCTGCCCTTTTCGTTTCTTTTGACCTGGATATACTTGTTTTTCTGAGCAATCGGCTCGCCGCCTTTATAGCGGACTTCATCAGCATAGGGACCAGCCGCTTTTTTATGGAAGGCGGAAATATCCGCTTGTTCCTTGCGGCGAACCAAATAGAGCAGCTTCTGAACTTTTTTGCGCCCCAGAGGATACTTCTCGGAATAGAAAGCATTCACAATTCCCGCAATCATGACTGCATCATCAAAATGCTGATTGTGTGCCGGTTGAGACTGCTTTTCCTGAAGAATCTGTGCCTTCGGCTGTTCTTTGCCATCTGCATCCACCAGCCGAATCCGTCCGGTAAGCAGCTCCTGCATCATGCCCTGCTTGATTTGCTGGTACTTTGCTAGTTTTTTTTCTAGCTGCTCAATTTCATTGTCCATATCAGAAAGCGTTTGAGCAATCAGTGTACGCTCTTTTAGATTGGGATATGGTATTGTAAACTCACGAATATCTTCAATTGTCACAGTAGCTTGTGCCCCACCTTTTGTAACGTTGCGTATTTGCTGCTGCCCAGATTCAGATAAAAAATAATAAAAAGCATAAATGGCATCTATTTCATGATAGAATTTAGCAATTCCAATCGCTCCACCACAAAATGCGACTTTGTCTCCGGGGAACAATCCAATATTTCCCACACTTGCACCTACGATAGAAAAAAGCAAACAAACCGTATCTAAAACTATTTTGTCAAATTCTTTGGCAATACCAGTGGGAATATAGTAATCTGTAGAAAAGTTAAACTTTCTCCCCTCAAAATTCTTGGTTTGAATCATTGGAAGTGCGTTAGACTGCGGATGTTCAATCAAATTTGGCTTAATTGTAGATGTATAGTCAAAACCTGTTTGCTTCGTAACTATACTGCAAAGTTCACCTACTTTTCTGGTTTCCCACTCCCCAGAAAAGCCCAGAAAGCGTTTTTGGCCGGTGAGCAGTTCCTGCATGGTTCCCTGCTTGATAGCTTTCTTTTTCTCAATCAGCTTTTGCAGGGAGGAAATCAGGCTATCTATATCGGAAAGGGCTTCGGCAATAGCAGTCTGTTCTTCTTTATTTTGGGGAATAGGGTATTCTAATTCCAAAAGTTTCTTTACTGATAAACCAGGCTGTGCCGAGGATTCCGAATATTGATTCAAGTTCATATCGTATAACACATAGGACATGAACTTAATATCTGTTTCCTTTTTAGGCGTTACTACAATAGCATGTTCAGACGCATAAAAGCGACCACTTACAAATGTTACATTTCCGCAGAGAGCTCCTTGCCGTCCTACTAGTGTATAACTTCCATCATGTGTAAAGGTAGTTGTATATCCTCGGAGCCCATTTCCACCAAAACAAGGAAACTTTCCTTCAGAAGTTATTCTTTCGGCTGTGATTGACTCGCCACTTTTCATAGAAATCACATCAGAAAGTTTTGTTAGCGGAAATATAGATTTCTTTTTCACCATGCAAATCCCATCCTTTCCAGATGAGATTTGACCTTTGCCTCGTAATGGTCTACTTCATCCTCACATTCCTTCAGGGTATACTCATACCGCTCTACCAGCTGGGTAACACGGGCAGAAAGGTGATGAGACACCGCCTCGTGAATGGCATCAATTCCACTGTAAATAGCGGCAAACCACTTTTCCTCCACCAGCAGATGGCGAATCTCTTCCAGCGTCAGCTGGGGGTACTTTTTCTCCAGTTTGGTGTCTAAGTCTGCTTCGGCCTGCTTAATTGCCTTTTTGTAATTGCTTTCGGCATCCATCAGGGACATATACTCTTTTAATACAGCCAATTCTTCCTTGGCTGCGGGATCTTTCTTGATTGCCTTGATCCGGGCACTGACAGTGGCTTTTTTCAGATCGTCCAGCTGAGCAAACAGTCTGTCCTCGCCGCCATTTTCTTCGGCTAGTTCTTCCAGCTTGGCGGACACCTCATTCAGTTGGCCCTGAAGGGTATCTAGCGCCTTGACATCCTCCTCAAAAAAGTGTGCGGCAATCAAAGCCTTGGGGAGCAGCTTACCCTCAAAGCCCTTGATCTTATCGGTCTTGACCTCGATGGTCTGGCCGTTTTCTTTTTTCTTCTTGGTCACGTATTCATAGGCAATTTCTCGCCCGGCCTCATAGCCGTCATAGCAGACCGCATACACATCGTCCTGCATGGTTTCCGCCCAGTACTCCATCAGCACTTCATAGACATCATATTTGTCGAGAAGAGCCACCTGGACAAAATCATCAAGGAGCTGCTCGGAAATTTTGGCAATCAGCTCTTTGGGGTGAATATCCCGGCTGAGTTCCATCAAATCGCGGGTAACCGTCACCTTCCATTGGGCATAGGCATCGTCCACCTGGTCGGCATGGTGGATAAACTCAGGGTGGGAGGTGATCGTGGAAACCACTTCATCTTTGTTCACCGCTGGACGCAGATACCCCGGGCGAATGGGCTGGAACAGGATCTCCTTCAAAGATGGGTACACCGCCCAATATTCCGCCATGCTGTCCACATCGGTTTCCGGAATGCCACCGTTCAGGTGAGCATTGATGTCCTGTAAATCTTCCGGCTCGCTGCTATCAATATAGCGCGGGATATTCAGGTTGTACTCGTTGGTGACTTTGATCTCCTCGTTCGGAACAAACCGGGCATACTTGGGGTCCGATTCATCCATTGTAAGGAAAGTGGTCATGATCTTGTGAATATCCTGTTCCCGCAGGCGGTTCTTGTTGCCATCCTTCACATAGCCTTTGCTGGCGTCAATCATGAAAATGCCGGTACGATCAGCAGCATCCTCTTTGTCCAGCACCAGGATACAGGCAGGAATTCCTGTGCCATAGAACAAGTTAGCAGGCAGACCAATAACGCCTTTAATATAACCCCGGTCAATGATCTTTTTGCGGATGTCAGCCTCGGCATTGCCACGGAATAGCACGCCATGGGGCAGAATGATAGCCGCCTTGCCGGTAGATTTCAAAGATTTCAGGACATGCAGCAGCCAAGCGTAGTCGCCGTTTTTCTCCGGCGGCACGCCCAACACAGCCTCGCTGTATCGCCCATAAGAATCAGGGATCGTAATGCCATCCATCCAGGATTTGTCCGAGAAAGGCGGATTGACCACGATGTAGTTGAAGGTTTTCAGCAATTCAGGGTTGTTCTCATCTTTATACTGGGGTGCGGACAGGGTGCTTTTATTGCCGATAATGACACCAGCTCCCTTGTTGTGCAGGACCAGATTCATGCGGGCAAGGCCGGCGGTTGAATTGTCCTTTTCCTGGCCATAGATGGAGATCTCGCAGGGGGCCTCATCCGCCGCACGAATCAGCAGTGAACCGGAACCGCAGGCCGGGTCATAGACCGTCATGCTGGGATCTGTGGCTTTATCAATGCCGATCACCTTTGCCATGATACGGGAGACTTCACCCGGTGTGTAGAACTGGCCCTTGCTCTTGCCGGAATCCTGGGCAAATTTCCGCATCAAAAATTCGTAGGCATCGCCCAGAATGTCATCACCGCCAGCGCGGTTGTTGGTGAAGTCCAACTCCGGTTTCTGGAAAATTTCCACGAGACCGGACAGCTTATCCACCGCTTCTTTATCGGTGCCCAATTCCTCACTGTTGAAGTCGGCAATGTCAATAATGCCTTTCAAGTCGTTGGCTTCTGCCAGCTTGCCAATGATGATGTTGATGCCTTCACCTATGTTTTTCTTATATTTCAGCGCAGCAATATCGTCAAAACTACCGCCTTCCGGTACTTCAATGTCCCAGTTATCGCTGCTCTTGAAGCGGTCGGACACATACTTCACAAACAGCAGTGTCAGAATGTAATCCTTATAACGGGCGGGTTCCACACCACCTCGCAGTTTATCGCACGCAGCCCATATTTGGCTGTAAATTTCGCTCTTTTTGATTGCCATCGGTACCTCTCCGTTCTCTTTTTAATTTCCTGTCAGGTTCCCATTTACTCCTCTGGTGGAACGGGGATGTACACCATTTTCAGGGGGATCATTTGGCGGTATTTTATGCTGAGCTGGTCGTAATATTTCAAGACCAGATCCACAAGTTCTGTGCCGTTAATACCGCGAATAATAGGGGTGCTATCCAGATATTTCTGCGCATTTCTGGTATAGTTGGACAGTGTCACAAACAGGCCATAATCTCCTTCACGCATAGCACCTTTTAAGGACTGGATGGTAGTCTCTTTGATGTCTCCATCCTGGCTTTTGACCTGGACAACAATGCGGGGCGGCAGTTCGTCTTTATAGGCGGTAATGTCGATACCGCTGTCACCACCATGCGGCGACAGAATCGTGCGGTAGCCCATGGCCTGCAAAAGATTTGCGACAAACGGCTCCAGATCATAGCCTTTCAGATTTTTGCTCAGCTCTTTTAAAATAAAATCTCGGGTAGCCTCGATAATTTCATCCGCCGTTTGTGCCACTGTCTCATCGGTATCCGGCTCCATGATATTACCTTTGAAGTCTTTATCTAGCGCCTTCAAATACTCATCCGCGTAGTTCTTCACCAAGAAAAAAGTCAATGCCGATCCTACTTCATGCAGAGCCCCTTGCGAAAAAGCCGTACGAGGCAGATGTTTGAGCCACTTTACTTTCCGACGATTGTGATACTGTGCAGCTGTACTATCATAAAAATAGGCGCTCTCAACGATTCCAATATTGATTTTACGGTCGATCTTAGATGGGAACACGACATAGTCCCCTTCCTGTACCTCATGAACGAATCGGTACAGCATTCCAGCACTTGTGGCAATCGAACCTTTTTTAGCGTCCGGATAGGTCGCAATATATTTTTCTTTGTAGGCATCACGAGATGCACTTATGACCGACAAGTCGCCCATCTCTTCCCAGCCAATTGCAATTAGATTCTGATGCAAAAAAAGGGGATCGTCCATCGTATGAATCCCCCAAACTGTTTTGTTTGCTGCTGCCATCACAGCCACACTCCTATCCAATCTTTCGCAGCTTTTCAGCTGCAAAGGTCTTGTGTCCCGAAAGTTACCTTCAAATATCAAACCACTTTGTCAAAATTCATGCTTATTTTTCTTCCGGAACAAACTCTAGAATATCGTCCACGCCACACTCCATCACGCGACAAATCTTCTCGATGCTTTCGATGGAAACATACTCGTTGCGCTTTAGGCGGGTGATAATATTGGCACTAAAACCGGCCTTCTCTTTTAGCTGTGCATTGCTTATCTTTTTATCAATCATCAGGTGGAATAAGCGGTCATAACAAATCGCCATTTTAGTCCCTCCAAAGCAAGAAATGCTTGGATTTATTTTATCACACTTTCGTGAAAAACTCAACTTTATGTCGAATCATTATGCTTTATCACTGTTATGAAAAGAGAGCCTTTCTTTACTCGCCTTTTTGCATACTCCACCAGCTCCCATGCATTACTGGCAAGGTGCCACGCATAGGCAATGAGGTAGTCTACATGATCCACAACATAGCGGTTTGCTCTCACGATTGCGATCTTGCGCGGAACGCTTTCCATCCCCGGTGGATAGAATGTTCCGTCAAATCCATCGGGTGTTGGGATGGGCCGCTCTGCCGGATGATATGACAATAGCAAAGTGAGCTTCACTTCTGGGTAGAAACGCTTTGCTTCTTTGACTGCTGACGCTGCAAGACGGTCAAATCCGCCGTAGTGGCCAACGATAAATTCTGTAACGCCATATTCCAAAATGTGCTGCTCCACAACCGCATACAATGCCGGGTAAATTGCCTCCGATGTTTCCCTGTGCCCGATGAAAAAACAGCTTTTTCCTCCCAAATTTTTCCCTCCTTTTAGTTGTGTTTATCGTTAAAATTATACGATATAAATGATTAAATCACAACGATTTATCAAAGTATAATTTACGAAGAACACAAGCAAAGGAGTGATGCAGGTGAAGGATATTCTCTCGGTTATAACCGTGTATCGAGAGGAGCGGGGCTGGACAGAGTATCAGCTTGCAGAACGCTCCGGTTTGCCGCAATCCACGATCTCCTCATGGTATCGCAAGAATATGGTTCCGACCATTCCATCCCTGGAGAAAATCTGCACAGCCTTTGGCATTACGCTATCTCAACTGTTTGCCGAAGAAGATGCACCGGTTTCCTTAACTGAGGCGCAGAAAAAGCTTCTGGAACGCTGGTCAAGACTAAGTGAAGAACAGCAGGCTGTTGTATTTGCTTTGATTGATAAGATGTAAAAAATCCGTCAGAGGCGCACCCTTTAGAGTGCTGCTTCTGGCGGATTTTCTTTGCCATCAATCTAACGGAGTTTTCTTTGTTACTGCTTTTAGATACAATTCAGGGTCCCCATTCAAAATCAGTTCGGCATAGGACAGCGGATCATTATAGATCAGCCAGTCCAGTTCTGACCGCTGGTACATACTGTTCGCTACCTCGTTCTCCACGGCGGTACAGTCGATGGACAACAGGGTTCCATCTTCCATGCACAGCTCCACGCAGGCAGTGTCCGGGTTGAACTCACAGGACAAAATCTTTCTCATACTCGTTACCTCCCAATACTTGAATTTCAGTTGATTTTCCGCAGCGGCACAAGGGCCGTTTCGGTTGTTTTAGATACAGGCAAGCAATGCGTGTGGATAGCCACACACAAATCCGGCAAGCAATGCGAGTGTTAATACACACTCACATTTCCTGCCGTCTGCTTGTTGAGGGCAGCGCCCCCAAGCCCCTTCTGAACACAGAATTTCATTCTGTGGCTGCGCGTTCTCCGAACGCTTTTTGCCCCTGTACCCGGTGCCCTGTTTCGGGGCATAGGGTGTCGTGAATCGCGACATCCTCTGATACTTTTAGGGTGTCCTAAAATGGGGCATCCTCCTTGAAGATGGGGTGGCAAAATACCACCCCATCTTTTTCTTTCCGCGACGGTGGCGACGGTCGCAACGGTGCTGGGAGCACCCCTCAAAACACCGTCGCGACCGTTGCGAGCGTCGCGCTTTACTCGATTACTTCAAACGCAGGTGCTTCCACCACCATGTAGGTCAGCCGGATACGCCGCCCGGCGTGCTTGGTTTTGTTCTCATACTTTACCTGATGTTCTTCCAACAGGCGGCTGGCATTCACATTCAGATGCTTGGTGAGCCGATTTACCGCCATATCTGTTTGAATTGCCTGGGCCAGCTCGGTGGGACTGCCTTCCCATTCGCGGTTGTCAGCAGATACGATCTTTGCTACGGCTTCCAGTACCGGGTCTGGAGGCTGCTTCCAAAGCTCATTCTCTGCATGGTCAAGCCCCCAAACTAGGCTCTCTTGGTCTTTGCTCAGATACAACCGCTGATCCGGCTGGTCTCTGCCTACCACTTCCAAGGTGGCCCTGCTATCCGTCCGCTTTTCCTTCTGCATCAGGAGCGCACCATCCGCACAGCCCAGCAAGCCCGTGGTGCCGGAAATCATTTCAAAGCTATCTCCCGCAGGTTGCTTTCTGGTGTGGTGGACAATCAGGACGCAAACGCCATATCGGTCAGCAAATTGCTTCAGCTTGCCGATTACCTCATAGTCGCTGGAGTAGCTGTAACTATCGCTCACTGCCTCCCGGACTTTTTGCAGGGTATCCACGATAATCAGCTTGGTATCACTGTGTTCCCGAACAAACTTTTCCAGCTGTTCATCTAGGCCACCACCGATCATTTTAGCGCTGGTAGCGAAGTGGAGGGAGCTTGTCCCCTCCACACCGAACATACGGAACATCCGGCGCTGCAGGCGGCTCTCGTCATCTTCCAGCGCCAGATAGAGAACCGTTCCCTGGTGTACTTTGTAGCCCCACAGGTCTTGCCCGGTACTGACATGGTGGGCGATCTGTGCAACCAAGAAGGACTTGCCGATTTTGGGCGCTCCGGCAAGGATGTACGCTCCTGTATAGAGCAGATTTTCAATCACCGCAGACTTGCCCTCGAACACATTGTCCATCAGCTCGTCCAGGGTCACAGTATGCAGGTAAGCTGGGTCGCTCATGCGGCGCATCTTTCGGTAAAGTTCCTCCAAATCTCTTCCTGGGGAATTGCTTTTTTCGTCCGGGTCTGGTATAGTGGTCTTGGAATTTTGAGAGATTGACTGCCCATCATCTGCGCCAACAGATGAGCCCTGGGCGGTCATTTTCTTTTTTTCATTGATCATAGGCGAAATCCTCCTGCATCCCGTTCATAATGGTGGCGATCATCTGGATGGTGTCCAGCAGCTCGCCGTTTACGCCCTGCCCAGCTTCGATCCGGTGGAGTTCGTCCAGCACGGCGGCCAGCTGGTCCCGCAGGGCCTTGTAGACCCTGGGGTTGCCCTGGACCACCACATCCCGTTCCAGCAGCCGCCGGATGATGTAGTCCTGCTTGGTCAGGCCTGTGAGCTTCACCAGGGCTTCCAGATGGAGGTCTTCCTCCGCCGACACCCGGAAAGCCACCGTCTTGTTCCTCCAGCGGTTGTGGTTATCGTAGTTCTTCTTGGACATTTTCTTACACTCCCTTCTCATTTTTCAGTGAATCCAGCTTGTCGGCCATTTCCACCTGACGGGTGGGGAACAAATGAGCGTAGCGGTAGGTGATGTCGATGCTCTCGTGTCCTACGCGCTCCGCAATAGCCAGGGCGGTAAAGCCCATGTCGATCAACAAACTGATGTGGCTATGTCTCAAATCGTGTATGCGAATCCTTTTCACCCCAGTTTGCTTGCAGCCACGGTCCATTTCCCGGTGAAGATAGCTTTTGCTGATGGGGAACATCCGGCTGTCCGGCTCCACGCCATAGAGCTGCTTAAGGTAGTCCTGAAGCTCGTCACAGAGAAACTGGGGCATCTGAATCACCCGGTTGCTCTTTGGTGTCTTGGGGGTGGTAATGACATCCTGCTTGTTGAGCCGCTGATAGGACTTATTGATGGTGAGGGTGCGCTTTTCAAAATCGAAGTCCGCCGGGGTCAAGGCCAGCAGCTCACCCTCCCGGATGCCGCACCAGTAAAGCACCTCAAAGGCGTAGAAGGACAGCGGCTTATCCATCATGGCCTCGGAAAACTTAGTGTACTCCTCCCGGGTCCAGAACAGCATCTCCTTCCGTTCTTCCGCCCCCATGTTGCCCGCCTGCCGGGCCGGATTGAGGTTCAGACCGTAAAACCGGGCAGCATGGTTGAAAATTGCACTAAGTTGATTGTGAACCGTCTTAAGGTAGGTTTTGGACAGAGGTTTGCCGTGGCAGTCCCGCATTTCCCGGATCTCGTTCTGCCAGCGCATGATGTCCTTGGCCGTAATCTCCGACAGCTTCCGCTTGGCAAAATAGGGCAGGATCTTCTTCTTGATAATGCTTTCTTTCGTGAGCCAGGTGTTGAGCTTCAACTTGGGCTTAATGTCCCTCTCATAGAGAGCAACGAAGCTCTCGAAGGTCATGTTTACATCGGCCTGCTTCTCCATCAGGAACTCCCGTTCCCATTCCAGCGCCTCTCGCTTGGTAGCAAAGCCCCTTTTGAGCTTCTGCTGACGCTCACCCTTCCAGTCGGTGTAGCGGAACTGCACATACCAGGTGCCGTTGTCCTTGTTCTTGAACGCTGCCATAATTACTCCCCCTTTCCCGCCGTCTCGGTTCTCGTGCCATAAAACTTCTCGTGGAAGAACTTGCGGTCGATCCGCCCGGAAATCGTGATGCAGCCGGTTTTCGCCAGTTCCTCGTTCATCTGCCGGATGAGCTTGTAGGCGTAGGGCACAGATACCCCCAGCTCCTCGGCCACTTCATTGACGCGCATAAAAATCTGGTTTGACATGATAAATACCTTCCTTTCTTCGTTGTTGGCGACTGGTGCCTAAAAGTGTTGTGTTTCATAAATGCCTCCTTACTTATGTCCGCCACTTTTTATCGGTTTCGCAACCATAAATCTGACGGGCCATTTGATGCGCTATATTATCTAAGCGTATATGCTTAGTATCCTTATAATACTATACATATAAGCTTAGTTCAAGCCTTTTAGAAGAAATATTATTAAATAAATTTGCTTAGATTATCTTGACAACACTAAGCAAATATGCTATGTTGCTTATAAGAACAACAATAGATGGGAGCTGGATGTATGGCGATTGGCGAACGGATTCACTTTTTCCGTCTCCTGCGGGGGATGACACAGAAATATCTCGGTATGGCGCTGGGCTTCCCGGAGAAGTCTGCCGATGTGCGCCTAGCACAGTACGAAACAGGATCAAGAACCCCTAAGGCGGACCTGACTGCTGCCCTGGCACAGGTACTGGATGTCTCGCCCCATGCTCTTTCCGTCCCGGATATAGACTCCTATGTGGGGCTGATGCACACCCTGTTCACCCTGGAGGACAACTACGGTCTGAAGGTCACGGAGCAGGACGGTGAGCTTGCCTTGCAGGTAGATTTCCGCAAAAACAAGGATGCTGCCCGGCTGCACGAAAGGCTTTGGGCCTGGCGGGAACAGGCGGCCAAACTGGAGGCCGGTGAGATTTCCCAGGAGGAGTACGACCGCTGGCGTTACCACTACCCGGAGTACGACAGCAGTCAGATCCGCGCCAAGGTGCCGCCGGAGGGCCTGATCTGACTCTCTCACTTGTAGGCCACGGGAAAGGCCATTTGTTGCACAAAATCAGAAAATTCAGATAAATGAGAGCAAAATAAAAAAGGTCTAACTGATCAGCAAAAATCAGTTAGACCTTTTACTTATGAATAAAAAGATAAGGATTTTCAGGCTACTCGCAAGCCACCCGATTTTTCTTTTCAAACTCAATAAATCGGGATTTGACGAGTGCTATCAATCTGCTATCAAATGGGGATTTGAAAAATCAAAAAGTCAGTATTTTCAAGGGTTTGCGGGCCCTCATATCCACTTTTTGCTTATTCCCACTCGATGGTGGCGGGGGGCTTGGAGGTGATATCGTAGACGATACGATTGATGCCCTTCACCTCGTTGACGATGCGGGTGGAGATCTTGTCCAGCACATCGTAGGGGATGCGGGCCCAGTCGGCAGTCATGAAGTCGCTGGTGGTGACGGCGCGGAGCGCCAGGGTGTAATCGTAGGTGCGGCCGTCGCCCATGACGCCCACGGAGCGGGTATTGGTGAGGACGGCAAAGTACTGGTTGATGTTCTTGTCCTCGCCGGCGGCGGCGATCTCCTCCCGGTAGATGGCGTCGGCATCCCGGAGGGTGTCCAGCTTCTCCTTGGTCAGATCGCCGATGACCCGGATGGCCAGGCCGGGACCGGGGAAGGGCTGGCGCATGACCAGGTATTCAGGCAGGCCCAGCTCGCGGCCTAACTGCCGCACCTCGTCCTTGAAGAGCAGGCGCAGGGGCTCGATGATCTCCTTGAAGTCCACATAGTCGGGCAGGCCGCCCACGTTGTGGTGGCTCTTGATCACGGCGGCGTCGCCGGCGCCGGACTCGATCACGTCGGGGTAGATGGTGCCCTGCACCAGATAGTCCACCCGGCCGATCTTCTTGGCCTCCTCCTCAAAGACGCGGATGAACTCCTCGCCGATGATTTTGCGCTTGCGCTCCGGCTCGCTGACGCCGGAGAGCTTCTCCAGGAAGCGGGCCTCAGCGTCCACCCGGACGAAGTGGATGTCCCACTTGGAGAAGGCGGTCTCCACCTCGTCGCCCTCGTTCTTGCGCATCAGGCCGTGGTCCACGAACACACAGGTGAGCTGGCTGCCCACCGCCTCGGCCAGCAGTGCGGCGGCCACGGAGGAATCCACGCCGCCGGACAGAGCCAGCAACACCTTGCCGCCGCCCACCTTCTCCCGGATGGCCTTGATGGAGCTCTCCTTGTAGTCGCCCATGGTCCAGTCGCCCTTGGCGCCGCAGACCTCATAGAGGAAGTTGCGGATCATGTCCACGCCGTGCTCGGTGTGATTGACCTCCGGGTGGTACTGCACCCCGTAGAAGCCCCGCTTCTCGTCGGCAATGGCCACGTTGGGGCAGGCGTCGGAGTGGGCGGTGAGGGCGAAGCCCTCGGGCACCTTGGCCATGTAGTCCCCGTGGCTCATCCAGGAGATGCCCCGCTCCGGCAGGCCTTTGAAGAGCTTGCAGGCGGTGTCGTAATAGGTCTCGGTCTTGCCGTACTCCCGGGCGGTGTCCTCGTGGGCCTCGGTCACCTGGCCGCCCAGGGTGTGGGCCATGAACTGGCAGCCATAGCAGATGCCCAGCACCGGCACACCCAGCTCAAAGATGGCCGGATCAGCCTTGGGCGCGCCCGCCTCATAGACGGAGTTGGGGCCGCCGGTGAAGATGAAGCCGATGGGCTCCATAGCGCGGAGTTGCTCCAGCGGGGTCGTGTAGGGCTTGACCTCGCAATAGACACCGCACTCGCGCACCCGGCGGGCGATGAGCTGGTTGTACTGGCCGCCGAAATCCAGGACAATCACGGTCTGATGGGACATCATCTTGCCTTCTTTCTCTCGTTTTCTCTCACGCCATGCCCATAGGCCCGGCGATATTTTTACAGTTTAGGATACCATATTCCGGCCTAAAGCGCAAGCATTCCGTAAAAAAGCCGCCGGACCCGGTCAGGTCCGGCGGCTTTTCAGCGCAGTCTTCAATCCACTTCCGCGCCGCCCCACTCCACGGCGGTGAAGCCGGTGCGCGCCTGGGCGGTTAACGTCTGGGGCTCCACCTCCACCGGCGCGTCCAGCCCCTTCCACGCCAGGAACACCCGGATCAGGGTATCGGGGGCCGGGTCGATGGTCAGCCCGGCGGAGTCGGTGTAGGCCTCGGTCTGGAAGGAGAGCAGATTGTAGGGATTGCCCTCCAGCTTTGGCAGCCAGTAGATGATGAATTCGTCAGCCTCCCGCTCGGTCAGGCCCAGCCTGTCCAGGGCGTCCTCCAGGAAGGCCGCAGTGTCCTCCCCTGCCACGCAGAAGCCGGCGGAAAAGTCATACTCCGCCTCGGTGATCCCCTCCCAGAACAGGCAGTAGTACTCCCGCCCCGTGGCCGGATTGGTGAGGGTGCCGTCGGGCCGGGCCGTCACTGTCCACCCATCGCCGTACGCAGGATAGGTGGAGGTCAGCGTCCCATCAAAGTCCAGAGTGACGGTCACCTCCATCTCCTCCTCCGGGTAGAGGTAGAGCACCGGCTTTTCCGGCACCGCAACATTTCCACTGGAATTGCCGCACCCAGCCAGTCCCGCCGCCAGCAAAGTGAGCGCAAGCAGCAACAGCAGCTTCTTCATTGCACTACCTCCGCGCCGCCCCACTCCACGGCGGTGAAGCCAGCGCGCTCCGGCGCGGTCAGCTTCTGGGGCTCCACCTCCACCGGCGCGTCCAGGCCCTTCCACGCCAGGAACACCCGGATCAGGGTGTCGGGGGCCGGGTCGATGGTCAGGGCTGCGGAATTGGTGTAGGCGCCGGTCTGGAAGGAGAGCAGATTGTAGGGGTTGCCCTCCAGCTTTGGCAGCCAGTAGATGATGAATTCGTCAGCCTCCCGCTCGGTCAGGCCCAGCCTGTCCAGGGCGTCCTCCAGGAAGGCCGCAGTGTCCTCCCCCGCCACGCAGAAGCCGGTGGAGAAGTCGTACTCCGCCTCGGTAATTCCCTCCCAGAACAGGCAGTAGTATTCCCGGCCCGTGGCCGGATCGGTGAGGGTGCCGCCGGGCCGGGCCGTCACCGTCCAGCCATCCCCGTAGTCCGGGTAGGTGGAGGTGAGCGTCCCGTCAAAGTCCAGGGTCACAGTCACCTCCGTCTCCTCCTCCGGGTAGAGGTAGAGCACCGGCTTGGCGGCCGGAACGCCGCGCTCCTCCCCCGCCCCGCAGGCGGTGAGACCGGCAGCCAGCAGGGCTGCCAGGGATAAAGTCAGCAGTCGTTTCATAGCATTTCCCTCCTGTCGTTGATATTCATTTAGACGAAGGGACTGGAAAAAGGTTCCCGGCTGGCCGGGTCAATTCCGCCCCGCCTTTTCCCTCCGCACGGTGGGAAAGAAGGCGGGGAAAATCCCGCTGCGGGAGCCTAGGGCATGGAGCAGTGGGAAGCAGACCAGAACGGTAACCAATTGAACCACTATAACATGATTTTCCGTCCGCTCCTCCTGACTGTAGCGTACCGCTTCTCCGGCCATGTCCACGTAGAAGTCGGTGCGGTCCAGGGGATAGCCGGAGGTGATCTGCTCCAGGAAGGCGGGGTCCTCCTCCAGGTCGGCCCAAATCACCCGACCCACCGGGAGGACAACCTCCCCGGATGCGAACTTCTCTCCATCCTGCACGCTTTCAGTATGGATGCGGGCAGCCACCCGTTCCCCGGAGGGGAGGGCCAAATTATAGAGATAGCTGCCCTCAAAATAGCCCGCTCCCTCGTTGCGGTAGGCAATACCTTGGGAAAGTACTGTGAAGGTATCCAGCTCCAGCAGCTCCGCGATACTCTGTGCCCGGGGAACCTCTGGCCCGGCAGGACTGCCCGCCTGGCCAGGAGCAGCGGAGTGAACCTCTGCATAGCCGTCATACGTGGCCGCGCTGAGGGCGGAGGCTGCGGCCCCCGTGCCCAGGGACACCAGATAGGCCACCAGCAGGCAGAACCAGATATCAAAGCGAAGGCGGTGCAGACGCATGGCGGTTTCCTCCCCTCAGATTTCAGTGATGTCGATGGGGCGCAGCTCAGCGGCCCGGCCCTGGGTGCGGACGGTGAGCATGGCCCGGGCGGTGTCGATGGCGGTGATGCAGGCCACGGAGTGCTCCACGGTAGAGCGGCGGATCTTGAAGCCGTCGGTATCGTGGCGGCGGCCGCGGGTGGGGGTGTTGATGACCAGATCCACGGTGCCGGAGGCGATCATGTCCAGGATGTTGGGGTGGGCCTCTGACACGCGGGCCACCCAGCGGGCGGGTATGCCCGCCTCGTTGAGCGCCTTGCAGGTGCCACTGGTGGCGAGAAGCTCAATGCCCATATCATAGAAGCCCCTGGCGATGCCAATCATCTCGTCCTTGTCCTCGTCCTTGACGGTAACGATGATGCGCCCGCCCTTCTTGGGGGCCTTCATACCGGCCCCCTTGAAGGCCTTGAGCAGCGCCTGGGGGAAGGACTCGGCCAGGCCCAGGCACTCGCCGGTGGACTTCATCTCGGGGCCCAGGCCGGTGTCCACGTCGGTGAGCTTCTCGAAGGAGAACACCGGCATCTTGACGGCGTAGTAGTCCGCCTCCCGGTAGATGCCCGTGCCGTAGCCCAGGTCGCGCAGCTTCTGCCCCAGCATCACCCTGGTGGCCAGGTCGATGATGGGCACGCCGGTGACCTTGGAGATATAGGGGATGGTACGGGAGGAGCGTGGATTGACCTCGATGACATACACCTGGTCGTCATAGATGACGAACTGGATGTTGACCAGGCCCACCACGCCCAGGGCGCGGGACAGGTCATAGGTGTACTTCAGGATGGTCTGCTTGTGCCTGTCCTCGATGTGGATGGGGGGATAGACCGAGATGGAGTCGCCGGAGTGGACGCCAGCCCGCTCAATGTGCTCCATGATGCCGGGGATGAGCAGCTCCTCCCCGTCAAACACGCCGTCCACCTCCACCTCCCGGCCCATGAGGTACTTATCCACCAGGATGGGGTGCTCCTGCTCCACCTGGTTGATGATGCGCATGAACTCGGTGATGTTGCGGTCGTTGTAGGCGATCTCCATGCCTTGGCCGCCCAGCACGTAGGAGGGGCGCACCAGCACGGGATAGCCCACCTCGTGGGCGGCGGCCAGGGCCTGCTCGGTGGTGAACACCGTGCGGCCGGCGGCCCGGGGGATGCCGCACTGGTTCAAAATCTCGTCAAACCGCTCCCGATCCTCGGCGGCGTCCACGCCGTCGGCGGAGGTGCCCAGGATGGGCACGCCCATGTCGGTAAGGGCCTGGGCCAGCTTGATGGCGGTCTGGCCGCCGAACTGCACCACCGCGCCCCAGGGCTTCTCCAGCTCCACCACCGCCTGCACGTCCTCGGCGGTCAGCGGCTCAAAGTAGAGCTTATCCGCCACATCGAAGTCGGTGGACACGGTCTCCGGGTTGTTGTTGATGATGATGGTCTCATAGCCCAGACGCTTGAAGGCCCAGACCGAGTGGACCGAACAGTAGTCGAACTCAATGCCCTGACCGATGCGGATGGGGCCGGAGCCCAGCACCAGCACCTTCCGTTTCTCCGCGCCATCATCCGCCCGGCTGGCCCCGGCGGCCTCGTTCTCCTGGTCGTAGGTGGAGTAGTAATAGGGGGTCTGGGCCTCGAACTCGGCGGCGCAGGTGTCCACCATCTTGAAGGCCGGGCGGATGCCGAAGGACTCCCGCAGGGCCTTGATCTCCTTCTGCTCCCGGCCGGAGAGGGCGGCGATCCACGCGTCGGAGAAGCCCATCTCCTTGGCCCGGCGCAGGGTGTCGCCGTCCAGGCGGCCGTGATCCAGGGCGTCCTCCATGTCCACGATGTTCTGGAAGCGGTCGAGGAACCACAGGTCGTACTTGGTGATCTTGTTGATCTTCTCCGGAGAGAAGCCCCGGCGCAGGGCCTCGGCCACCACAAAGAGCCGCTGATCGTCGATGTTCACCAGGCGGTCCTCGATCTCCTCGGTATACAGCTCGTCCAGACCGGGCAGGCGGAGGGACTTCACCGGCAGCTCCAGGGAGCGGATGGCCTTCATCAGCGCCCCCTCGAAGGAATTGCCGATGGCCATCACCTCGCCGGTGGCCTTCATCTGGGTGCCCAGGGTACGGCTGGCGGTGGTGAACTTGTCAAAGGGCAGGCGGGGCAGCTTGAGCACGCAGTAGTCCAGGGTTGGCTCGAAGCAGGCGGTGGTCTTGCCGGTCACCGCGTTGGGGATCTCGTCCAGGGTGTAGCCCAGGGCCACCTTGGCGGCCACCTTGGCGATGGGGTAGCCGGTGGCCTTGGAGGCCAGGGCGGAAGATCGGGACACGCGGGGGTTGACCTCGATGACCGCGTACTCGAAGGAGTCGGGGTTGAGGGCCAGTTGTACGTTGCACCCGCCCTCGATGCCCAGGGCGGAGATGATGTTGAGAGAGGCGGAGCGGAGCATCTGGTACTCCCGGTTGGCCAGGGTCTGGGTGGGGGCCACCACGATGGAGTCGCCGGTGTGGACGCCCACGGGGTCGATGTTCTCCATGGAGCAGATCTGGATGACGTTGCCGGCGGAGTCCCGCATGACCTCGAACTCGATCTCCTTCCAGCCGGAGATGCACCGCTCGATGAGCACCTGGCCCACCCGGGACAGGTGGATGCCCCGGTCGGCGATCTCCCGCAGGGAGGGCTCGTCGTAGGCGATGCCGCCGCCGGAGCCCCCCAGGGTATAGGCGGGCCGGACGATGACCGGATAGCCGATGCGCCCGGCGAACTCCACCGCGGCCTCCACGCTCTCCACCACGTCGCTGGTGACGCAGGGCTGGCCGATGGCCTCCATGGCGTCCTTGAAGCCCTGGCGGTCCTCCGCCTTGCGGATGGACTCCGGGCTGGTGCCCAGCAGGCGCACGCCGTACTTCTCCAGGATGCCCTGCTCGTGGAGGTTCATGGCCAGGTTCAGCCCGGTCTGGCCGCCCAGGGTGGGCAGGATGGAGTCGGGCCGCTCCTTGGCGATGACCTGCTCCACGCTGGCCAGGTTCAGCGGCTCGATATACACGTGGTCGGCGATGTCCTTGTCGGTCATGATGGTGGCGGGGTTGGAGTTGACCAGCACCACCTCCACGCCCTCCTCCTTGAGAGCGCGGCAGGCCTGGGTGCCGGCGTAGTCAAACTCGGCGGCCTGGCCGATGACAATGGGGCCGGAGCCCAGCACCAGCACCTTTTTGATATTGGGATTCTTAGGCATGGGCGCGTCCTCCCTTCATGCTGTCCACAAAGCGGTCAAACAGATACTCGGTGTCCATGGGGCCGGGGGCGGCCTCCGGGTGGAACTGGACGGTGAAGCAGTTGGGCCGCCGGTAGCGCAGGCCCTCCACGCTGCCCTCGTTGACGTTGATGTGGGACACCTCCGCCACCGCCGGGTCCACGCTCTCGGCGGTAACCACATAGCCATGGTTCTGGCTGGTGATATAGGCCCGGCCGTGCTCCAGATCCTTCACCGGGTGATTGCCCCCCCGGTGGCCGAAGCGCATCTTGCGGGTCTCCGCCCCGGTGGCCAGGGCCAGGAGCTGGTGGCCCAGGCAGACGGCAAAGAGGGGCAGCTCACTCTCATAGAGCTTCCGAACCTCCGTGATGATCTCCACGTTGTCCGCCGGATCGCCGGGGCCGTTGGAGAGCATCACCCCGTCGAACCCGCCGGAGAGCACCGCCTCCGCCGGGGTGCGGGCGGGGAACACCGTCACCTCACAGCCCCGGTTCTGGAGGCAGCGGATCATGTTCTCCTTCACACCGTAGTCCATCAGGGCCACCCGGAGCCGCCGCTCCCCCAGGGCGGGGTACACCTGAGCCTCCCTGCGGGTCACCCGCTCCACGGTGCCCTCCACCCGGTAGGCCCGGATGCGCTCCAGGCACTCCGGGACAGAAAAATGCTCCGCACAGGTGATCATGCCGTTCATGGTCCCCTGACTGCGGAGTATTCTCGTTAAGGCACGGGTGTCGACGCCCTCAATGCCGGTGATATGAAATTGCTTCAAATAGGAATCCAGCCCGTCCTCGCAGCGGAAGTTGCTGCCGCGCCGGGCCAGGTGGCGGACGATGAACGCCTCCGCCCAGGGGCGGGTGGATTCGTTGTCCTCGTGATTGACGCCGTAGTTGCCGATGAGGGGATAGCTCATCACAATGCCCTGTCCGGCGTAGGAGGGGTCGGTCAGGATCTCCTGATAGCCGGTCATGGAGGTGTTGAACACCATCTCGCAGATCCGCTCCTCACCGGAGCCGATGCTGCGGCCCGCGAAGGTCATACCGTTTTCCAGGATCAAGGTCGCTTTCATCTTCTGCATCACGCCTTTCGTTCCCAAGTTATCTGTACGATTGTAACCGAAAACCTCCCGCCTGACAACACCCTTTTGCGCCCGGAAGCAAAAACCGTGGATTTGGACAAAAAGAGAGGGCGTATTGCCGATTTTCCCACGGCAATACGCCCCAAAAGTTAAAAATAAGATTTTGACCTCATTCTTTTTTTGCAGGAAATTCCTCCAGCCCGGGGCGCAGCTCCACCATCACCAGCTCCGGGCGGTTATAGAACCGGGGCAGCCGGGTGCTCTCCCGGGCCAGCCCCCGGCTGACGAGCAGGGTGGTGTCCCCCAGTGCATACCGGCCGCCGGCGTAGGTGGGAAACAGCCCCTGGTCGGGGGCAAACAGGCCGTTGAGCAGGCCGGGCAGCCGCCACTGGCCCCCGTGGGCGTGGCCCGCCAGCACCAGCTCGAAGCCCCGGCCCGCGTAGTCCTCCGTCCGCTCCGGCCGGTGGGTCATCAAAATGGAGCAGTGCTCCCCATCCAGGGCGGCGGTCACCGCCTCCAGCTGCTCCCGCCACCGGGTCTCGCCCACAGAGGGATCGTCAATGCCGCAGAGCTGCACCGTCTGTCCCGCCGCCGTTACCGTCACACAGTCCCCCGCCAGCACAACCGCGCCCCGTTCCTCCAGCCGGGCCTTCACCTCGTCCACCCGCCCCGTCCAGAACTCGTGATTGCCGGTGACATAATAGGTGGGCCATACCGCCGCCAGGGCCTCCACCGTGTCCAGCGCCCGCGCCTCCGGCATCCGGGGCTCGTCGTCCACGATGTCGCCGCACAACAGTACCAGGTCGGGTGACTGCTCCGCCACCGCATCCAGCAGCTCCCGCTGGCCCTCCCCATAGGCGCAGGCGTGCAGATCGGTGAGCACCGCCAGCCGCACCGGGCCGGTGAGTCTCCCGCTCTCCACCGTATAGGCGCGTACCAGCAGGCGGGCGTCCAGACCCGCCAGCAAAAACACCCCGGCTGCCGCCAGAGCGGCGGCCAGCACTCCTTTCGTCCGCTTTTTCATGCGTTCGCCGCTTTCTTTTATTGATTTTCGATATTATAACATCCATACCCTCCCAGCGTCAAGGCCCCTGCGTACATAATCCGCCCGGCGGCGGCCATACTGAACGGTGAACATTACCGCGGGAGGTCTTCTCATGGTCATCGCATTTCTGCGCACCATCATTCTCTACCTCTTTATCATCGTGGGCATCCGCCTCATGGGCAAGCGCCAGGTGGGCGAGCTGGAGCCCTCGGAGCTGGTGCTCGCCCTGCTTATCGCCGATCTGGCCGCCGTGCCCATGCAGGACTTCGGCATCCCTCTGCTCACCGGCATCATCCCCATCCTCACCCTCCTCTGCCTCACCATGGCCCTGTCGGTGCTCACCATGAAAAGCGTCCGCTTCCGTGCGGTGCTCTGCGGCCGTCCCAGCATCATCGTGGAAAACGGCAAGCTCCACCAGCGGGAGATGCAGAAAAACCGCTTTACAGTGGACGAGCTGATGGAGGAGCTGCGTATGAAGGGGATCACCGACCTCAATTCCATTAAATACGCCATTTTGGAGACCAACGGACAGATCTCCGTCCTCCCCTACGCGGCCCAGCAGCCCGTCACTGCGGCCCAGATGGAGCTGCACCCAAAGGAGCCCGGCCTGCCCCTGGTGATTATCAACGACGGCCGGGTGCTGGAGCACAACCTGCGCCAGCGGGGACTGGACGACATCTGGCTGGACCGGCAGCTCAAGGCCCATCACGTAAAGCGCAGCCAGGACGTGTTTCTCCTCACTGTGGATGAGCAGAACCAGGTCTACCTGGCGGAGAAGGAGGGGCGGGTATGAAGCGGCTGTGGATCGCAGCCCTGCTGCTGGCTGCCCTGTTCGGCGCAACGCTGTGCAACAACCTCTATCTGCGGGGCTTTACCGGGGCGCTCAACACCCTTCTGGAGCAGGCGGAGGCCCGGGCGGAGACCGGGGACTGGGAGGAAGCCCGCGTCCTCACAGAGCAGGCCCTCACACAGTGGCAGTCCCGGGACAGCTACCTGCACATCCTCCTGCGCCATTCCGACACCGATCAGATCTATACCGGTTTTCAGGAGGTGCTCGAGTTCCTCACCTGCCAGGAGGCCGGGGAGTACTCCGCCGCCAACGCCCGGCTCATGACCCAGATCTCCCTGCTCTACGAGGCCGAACAGTTTACCCTGAAGAACGTCCTCTAGCCCCGGTTGACGGGCCGGGGAAAACCCGGTACAATGGCGGGTGAAAGGAAGGCTGATGCCCATGAACACACCCACCATTCTGCTCTACAATCTGGACAACCCCCGGGGGGCCAAAATCCGCCGTATGTGCCTGTCCCTGCGCCTGCGCACCGCCCTGGTGCCCAGGGAGTCCTACGGCCTGCCCCTGGGGGCGCTGGCGGAGGGGGCCGTCCCGGAGACGCCCTATTCCGGGGACGGCTTTGACGACGAGATGCTCCTGATCGTCAATTGCCCCGGCCCTCTGCTGGATCTGTTCCTCCAGGCGTTCCGCCGCCAGAAGCTCGCCCCCGTCCGGCTGAAGGCGGTGCTCACCCCCACCAACCGGGAGTGGGACTCCGTGGCCCTCCATGCCGAGCTGTGCCGGGAGCGGCAGGCCATCGCAGAGGGCCAGGCCGCCCATCGGAAGGGACAGGACGGGGAATGAAGCTGCTCATCTCCCCCGCCAAGAAAATGCGGGAGGACGGGGACTTTCTCGCCCCCCGGCAGGCCCCCGCCCTGCTGGAGCGGGCGGCGGTGCTGGCGGAGTGGCTGCGGGGGCTGGACTACACAGCCCTGAAAAAGCTGCTCGCCTGTAACGACGGCATCGCGGAGCTGAACTTCCGCCGCTTTCAGGAGATGGATCTCCGCCGCCCCGGTACCCCCGCCCTGCTCTCCTACGACGGCATCCAGTACCAGTACATGGCCCCCCACCTGTTCACCCGGCCTCAGTTCGAGTATGCCGAGACACACCTGCGCATCCTCTCCGGCTTTTACGGGGTGCTGCGCCCCTTCGACGGCGTGCTCCCCTACCGGCTGGAGATGGGGGCCAGATGCAGCACCCCCTTCTGCAAAAGCCTCTACGACTTCTGGGGCGATTCCCTGTACCGGACGCTGACCGCCGGCGGGGAGGACACCCTGCTCAACCTGGCCTCGGCGGAGTACGCCAAAGCGGTACGCCCCTGGGTAACCCCTCCCGTGCGGTGGATCGACGTGACCTTCGGCGAGACGGACGGAGACAAGGTGGTGGAGAAGGGGGTCTATGTCAAGATGGCCCGGGGGGAGATGGTACGCTTCCTGGCGGAGCGGAACGCCGAAACGCCGGAGGCGGCCCAGGGCTTCGACCGGCTGGACTACCGCTTCTCCCCCGCCCACTCTACCGCCGCCTCCTACGTATTTTTGCGGGAGGGGCGGGCGAACTAGGAGGTCTCCATGCTCCAACGTCTGCTCTGCCTGCTGGTTGGCTACCTCTGCGGCGGCTTCCTCACCGCCGAGCTGGTGGCCCGGGCCCGCACCGGCAAAAGCGCCGCCGCCCTGGGCACCGGAAACCCCGGCATGGCCAATCTGGCCCACGAGCTGGGAAAGGGCTGGGGGGCGGTGGTGCTGGCCGGAGACATCGCCAAGACCGCCCTGGCCTTTGGGCTGTGCCGGGCGCTCTTCCCCGCCCTGGGCGGCCTGTCCGGCCTGTGGGCCGGGCTGGGTGCGGTGCTGGGCCACAATTTCCCCCTCTGGCGGGGCTTCCGGGGCGGAAAGGGGGTGGCCGTCACCTGCGCCGCCCTCATCCTCTTCTCCCCCCTGTGGGGGACGGCCGCCTGTCTGTCCGGACTGGCCGTCACCCTGCTCTCCGGCTGGCTGCCCCTGGGGGCGGTGGTGATCCCCGCCCTGTTTGTCCCCCCGGCCTTTCTCTGCCGCGGCCGGGAGGCCGGGCTGCTGGCCCTGATTCTGGCCCTGATCATGCTCTCCCGGCACATCCGGGGGCTGGGCCGCATCCTCCGGGGGGAGGAGGAGCGAAAATTCCGCGGCCGCTGAGCCCCAGCCGAAAAATATAGCGCATTCTACCATTCCGCCGGCGCTTTGTGGTATAATGGTGGAACAACATAGAACAAGAGGGATTCCGCCATGCACAATGAACTGACCAAAAAAGACATTCAAATGATGAAGGAAGAGCTGGACTACCGCCGCATCCAGCTCCGGCCCCAGCTCCTGGATGCGGTGAAGGAGGCCCGGGCCTTCGGCGATCTCAGTGAGAACTTCGAGTACAAGGCCGCCAAGCAGGAGAAAAACCGCAACGAGAGCCGCATCCGGTTCCTGGAGAACATGATCAAGACCGCCGTGGTGCTCCCCGACGCCGGGGCCAGCGACGGGGTGCAGCTCTACGACAGAGTCACCGTCTTTCTGGAGGACGAGGGGGACACCGAGGTGTACCAGGTGGTCACCACCATGCGGCAGGACGCCCTCCACGGCCTCATCAGCAAGGAGTCCCCTCTGGGGAAGGCTCTGCTGGGCCGGAAGGTGGGGGAGACGTTCCACATCCAGGTCAACGACACCTACGGGTATGACGCGGTGGTGAAGGCCATCGAGAAGGGCGCCGACGACGGCTCGGTGCCGTTGAACCGCTTTTGAACCAATGAAACTGTCCCGGGGGGGGGGGGGGGGGGGGGGGGGGGCCCCGCGGGGGGGCGCCCCGCCGCCGCGATCCCCGCCAGCAGGACGCCGCAGTGCTCCTCCAGGTGGTCATAGGCCCCACGGTAATAGAGGCAGGCGTACTCCCCCGCCGGGAGGGCGTCGTCATAGGGCAGGCCCGGCTCCGTGAGGAAGAACACCCGGGAGAAGTGGTTATACACTCCCCGGGACAGCCACTCCTCATCCACCGCCGCCCCCATACACTGGCTGCCGATGATTTTGAGATAGTCCTGGTGGCGGTGCTCCAGCTTTTTCAGCAGAAAGTCGATCTCTTTTTCCAGGATGATGTCCTCCTCCAGAAACACGTAGGGCCGCGCCTCCTCCCGGCGGAAGGACACCCGTCCGGCCTCCACGCCGCGGTAACGCTCCAGACGGGCCCGGCGGACCCGCGCCTCCACCAGAGCCGCCTCCAGCTCCGCCATGCGGCGGCGGAGCAGCGCCTCCTCCCGGTCCAGCAGCGCCAGCGTCTCCCCCACCGACCGGCGCTCCAGATAGGCGCGGATGGCCCGGGTGGGTAGGCCCAGCTCCCGCAGGGCGCGGATGATGTTGAGGGTACACACGTCCTGAATGCCGTACATGCGGTAGCGGTTCTCCCCCCGCACCGGGTGGAGCAGCCCCTTCTCCTCATAGTAGCGCAGGGTGTCGGGGCAGAGATCAAAGAGTTTGGCCAGCTCGTGGATCTGATAAAATTGCTTCAACTTTTTTCCCTCCGGCTCTTGACTTTCGGATAGTACGAGGGTTTAACATGATCTTAACAAGAGGGGGTTATGAACTTGAACCTGGTACGCCGCTTTTTCAAATTCACCGTTCCGTCCATCGTGTCCATGTGGATCTTCTCACTCTACTCTCTGGTGGACGGCATGTTCGTGGCCTGGGGCGTGGGAGAGCACGCCCTCACCGCCGTCAACCTGTCCCTGCCCTTTGTGTCCCTGGTGTTCACCCTGGGCATCCTGCTGGCCACCGGCACCTCCACCGTCCTGTCCATCGCCCTGGGGCAGAAGGACGTGGAGCGGGCCCGCAACTACTTTAACCAGAACCTGTTCGTGGTCATCGCCGCCACCCTGCTCCTGGCGGTGCTGGTCCTGTTCAACCTGGACTGGGTGGCGGACTTCCTGGGGGCCACCGGGGAAAACCACCACCTAGTAAAGGAGTACGTGGGGGTCATCGCCTGCTTCTCCGTTTTTTTCACCGTGTCCTACAACCTGGAGGTCCAGGTCAAGGCCGACGGCGCGCCCCATGTCAGCATCATCGGCGTCATCTCCTGCGGCCTGATGAACGTGGTGCTGGACTACATCTTTGTCATGCATCTCCACTGGGGGGTGTGGGGGGCGGCCCTGGCCACCGGGCTGGCCCAGGCCACGTCCACGGCGGTGTTTGTCGTCTATTTTCTCACCCACCGCTATCCCCTGCGGTTCGGCCGGTTCAAGCCCGACCCCGGCGCCTACCGCCGCATTATCCCCCTGGGTACCGCCGACGGCCTCAGCGAGCTCTCCAACGGCATGGTCATCTTCCTGTTCAACCACATCATACAGCGTGTCATCGGCCCCGACGCCCTGGTGTCCTATACCATCATCAGCTATGTGAATACCCTGGTGCTTAACAGTGTGATCGGCATCGCCCACGGCATCCAGCCCCTGTGTAGCTACCACCTGGGGGCGGAGGAGCGGCCGGTGTGCCACAAGTTCCTCACCTACGGCATCCGCCTGGCCGCCTGCTTCGCCGCCGGCTTCTTTGTCCTGTGTCAGGTGCTGGCCGGGGCGGTGGTGGGCCTGTTCCTCCAGCCGGACAGCGCCCTGTTCGCCTCTTCGGTGTCCGCTCTGCGGCTGTACTCCTTCGCCTTCCTCTTTGTGGGCTTCAATGTGGTGATCTCCGGCTTCTTCACCGCCATGGAGCACCCCATCCCCTCCCTGACCATCTCCTTTGGCCGGGGCCTGGTGCTGATCTCCGGCTGTCTGGTGGCGCTCGCCTTTCTCTTCGGTGCCAACGGCATCTGGCTCTCCCCCCTGGTGTCCGAGTCCCTCTGCCTGCTCATTACCCTGTTCTTCCTGATCCGCTACTTCCGCCGGGTCCGGCCGGAGGCCAGCGGGGAGAGGGATGGGATACCGGATGCCAGGCCGCTGGACTGAGCCTCCCCGCCACCTGGCAAAACGGCGCATGGCAAAAGGCCATGCGCCGCAGCCTGTCGGGAAA
>NZ_CAXSQB010000002.1:67067-130061 GCF_964239415.1 Clostridium sp. ATCC BAA-442
CCCCCCCCCCCCCGCAGCCTGTCGGAAAATTCTTTCCGACAGGCTGTTCAGACTTTTTGAAACTTCTTTAAGTTTCAAAAAGTCATTTGATCCAACGCGAAAGGGAACCCTGACGGTTCCCTTTCACACTATCCTTCCCTTCGAACGCCTCCACAGGAGGATTTCTTGGCAGCCTCCGGCGCATGGCAAAAGGCCATGCGCCGTTTCTGATTTATTCCGTCAGGAGCCAGCGCTCCACCGCCATGCCGACGCCGCCCTCCGCATTGGAGCCGGTCTCATAGCGGGCGGCCTTCTTGGCCTCCACCGAGGCGTTAGCCATGGCAAAGGACCATCCCGCCCAGGCCAGCATCTCCAGGTCATTGCCTGCGTCGCCGAAGGCCATGACCTGTTCCGGCCCCAGCCCCAGCCGGGCGCTCAGGGCCTGCACGGCGGTCCCCTTGTTGACGCCGACGGCGGTAAACTCCAGATTTTCCGCGAAAGAGGTGACCATCTCCAGCGCGCCGCAGGCCGCCGCCCGCTCCATCAGGGACTTTCGACCCTCCGGCGGAACATGGAACACATGGATCTTCTCCACCAGCCGGCCCCGCAGGGCGGCGTTCAGATCCGCCGGAAAGCGGGCGTGCTCCTGAAGCACCTGCTGGAACTCAGGGGAAAAGGTATGGGCCAGCACGCCCTCCAGCCGGTCCCGCTGAATCCAGCTCTCTCCCTCGCAATAGACCTCAAAGGGCACGCCCTCTTCCAGCAGCAGCTCCGTCAGCGCCTGCCGGGTCTCCTCGGGGATGCAGTTGCGGTACAGCCACTCCCCCGTGCACACATCCAGTACGGCGGCTCCGTTGGACAGCACCGCATAGCGCAGCACACCCAACTGCTCCGCTACCTCGTGCAGGAATCCCCACGGTCGGCCGCTGGCGACGGCCACCGCCGTCCCCCGCTCCGACACCGCCCGCAGGGCGCGGACATTCCGCGCCGGCACCGTGGCGTGGTCGGCCCCCAGGAGGGTGCCGTCCATGTCCAGGCAGATGAGCTTGATGTCCGTCATTTCTTCCGCTTCACCGCATGGCGCACCTTTTCCGCGATGCCCTCCGGGGTGAGGCCGTAGGCCTCCAGGACGGTCTCCGCCTTGCCGGAGCGGCCGAACACGTCGTTGACGCCGTGGCGCACCACCGGCACCGGGTGGTGCTCGGCCAGGAACTCCGCCACCGCCGAGCCCAGGCCCCCCACCACGTTGGCCTCCTCGGTGGTGACGATGGCCCCGGTCTCCAGCGCCGCCTTGAGCACCAGCTCCCCGTCCAGGGGCTTGATGGTGTGCATATCCAGCACCCGGACGGACAGGCCCTCTTCCGCCAGGCGCTCCGCCGCCTTCAGCGCCATCTGCACCATCATGCCGGTGGCGATTACCGTCACGTCGGAGCCGTCCCGCAGGGTGACGCCCTGTCCCAGGTGGAAGGTGTAGCCAGGGATAGCGTCGGTGACGCTCTCCACCGCCAGGCGGCCCAGCCGCAGATAGGCGGGGCCGTCATAGTCCAGCAGAGCGCGCACCGCCTGCCGCATCTCGGGGCCGTCGCAGGGGGAGACCACCATTATGTTGGGGATGGCCCGCATGATGGCGTAATCCTCGATGCACTGATGGGTGGCGCCGTCCTCTCCCACGGACAGGCCGCCGTGGGAGCCCACCACCTTGACATTCAGTCGGGGATAGGCGATGGAGTTGCGCACCTGCTCCCACGCCCGCCCGGCGGCGAACATGGCAAAGGTGTTTGTGAAGGGCTTTTTGCCGCAGGCGGCCAGGCCGGCGGCCACGCCGGTCATGTTGGCCTCGGCAATGCCCATGTTGTAAAAGCGGTCGGGATGGGCCTTGGCAAAGCCCTTGGTCATGGTGGAGCCGGACAGGTCCGCGTCCAGCACCACCAGCTCCGGGTACTCCTCCGCCAGGGCCACCAGGGCCTCGCCGTAGGCCGCGCGGGTTGCAATCTTCTCTGCCATGCTTACTTTCCCTCCAGTTCTGCCACGCGGGCGGCCAGCTCCGCCCGGGCCTTCTCATACTGCTCGGCGTTGGGGGCCTTGCCATGCCAGCCGTAGTCCCCCTCCATAAAGGACACGCCCTTGCCCTTCACCGTCCTGGCCAGGAGCACCGTGGGCTTTCCCTTGCAGGCCGCGGCGGCAGCAAACGCCTCCGCCAGGGCGGCGTAGTCGTGGCCGTCCACACGGATGACGTTCCAGTTGAAGGCCTCAAACTTCTGATCCAGCGGCTCGGAGGGCATCACGTCCGCCGTGGCGCCGTCAATCTGCAGGCCGTTGACGTCCACCACGGCACACAGGTTGTCCAGGCGGTACTTGGCCGCCGCCATGGCGGCCTCCCACACCTGACCCTCCTCGATCTCGCCGTCTCCCAGCAGGGCATACACCCGGTAGTCCCGGCCGTCCGCCTTGCCCGCCAGAGCCATGCCCACGGCCGCGGAAATTCCCTGCCCCAGGCTGCCCGTGGACATATCCACGCCCTTGACGTGGCGCATTTCGGCATGGCCCGACATGTGCCCGTCAATGCGGCGGAACTGCTTCAGCTCCTCCAGTGGAAAAAAGCCCCGCTGGGCCAGAGTGGAGTAGAGCGCCGGCGTACAGTGCCCCTTGGAGAGCACAAAGCGGTCCCGCTCCGGGGCCTGCGGAGCGTCGGGGTTCACCCGCATCACGTGGAAATACAGGGTTGTAAGGATATCCAGCGACGACAGGGAGCCGCCGATGTGTCCCGACGCCGCGCCGTACACCATATCCAGCGCCAGCAGCCGGGAACGCGCCGCCGTCAATGCCAGGTTTTGAACCTTTGCCTGTTCCATCCGATTCACCTTTCCCATTTCTCAGCCCGATGGCCGTATTTTGAACTGTCTGTATTAAGTATATCGTACCAGGCCCGCGCTTTCAACTGGCGAACTGTAAAAAACATTGGTTTCTCTGCGCGGCTTTGGGGAAAAAAGGGGGGCCGGCAGGGCGCGCAGGCGCCCCCGGCCCCTTATTTCTAGTGGATGTTCTTCATGGTCATCCATCGCTTTGAGCGGTAGAACCACCAGCCCACCGGCACCGAGCTGGCCACGGCGACGCCGCAGGCGATGTAGACGCCGTAGATGCCCAGGAAGTGCTCCAGGACGACAGCCAGGATCAGCCGCACCACGATGCAGTTGAGGAAGGAGTTCCACATGATGAACACTGTATGCCCTGAGCCGGTGGCCAGGGTGTTGTAGGTAAACATGCCGGCGTAGAAGAGCTGGCAGACAATCTCAATACGCAGGTTGACCACCGCCCAGTGCTGCACCTCCGGATCGGGGGTAAAGATCATGGCAAACTGGGGGGCAAACACCTCGGCCACCACGATAATCACCGCCGCCATGGCCAGGGCCAGCTTCATGCAGGTCTTCATCACCTGCTCGGCCCGGTCATAGAGGCCCGCTCCCAGGCACTGGGCGCACATGGTGCCCGCGCCGGTGGTCAGGGCGGAGAGGAAGAGCTGGCAGAAGTCGCGGATTTTGTTGGACACGCCGTTGCCGGCGGAGACGGTGACGCCGTACTTGTTGATGAGGGTGAGCACCACCAGCCAGGAGATGGAGGCGATGGTCCACTGGAGGGCTACCGGAAAGCCCAGCTTCAGGGTGCGTTTGACCATCTCCGCCTCGGGGCGGAGATAGCGGGGCAGCAGGCCCAGATCCGCCCGGTGGCGCAGGGAGAACACCAGAGCGGTCAGGCAGGATATCGCTTGGCCGATCACGGTGGCCAGGGCCGCCCCCGCCACCCCCATGTGGAACCCTGCCACGAACAGGATATCCAGCACCACGTTGAGGCTCACCGACGCAATGATGCAGTACAGCGGGATGCGGGAGTTGCCCACCCCGCGCAGGATGGCGGAGAGGGAATTGTAGACAAAGATGAACAGCAGGCCCACGCCGCAGATGCTCAGATAGGCGGTGGCCTCCTCCAGGGTGGGGGACTGGAGCAAAATCAGCAGCGGCCGTCCCAGCAGCAGAATGCCCGCGGCAAAGAGCAGGCCGGCGATGAGGCCCACGGTGAGCATGTTGCCCGCGGACTTCCGACGGTTCTCGTGGTCGCCGCTGCCGAAATACTGGCCCACCAGCACATTCCCACCCACTGTCAGCCCAATGGCCAATTGGGTGAGCATATTCATAATGATGCTGGCGTTGTTGATGGCGGAAATTCCCACATCACCGATGTAGTGCCCGGCGATGATGATGTCCGTGATACTATAAATAGCCTGCAGCAGGCTGGACGCCACCAGTGGCAGGGCATACCGGACCAGCTTGCGCGTGACGCTGCCCTGGGTAAGATCCTGTTCTACAGCGGGCATAGCGTACCCCCTCCTTATATGCGTTCAATTCCCCGTTTCTTTACACGTTGTTAAAGTTTACTGCGGATTTCCTGGCAAGGCAATACTAACTTTTTTGTCACCACCACACAAAAACGGACGGCTTCCGCCGCCCGTTTCCTTATAATTCCCTATAATAACGCAATATACGTTTACTCCTCGCCCTGCTCCACGCCGCGCCGGCGCTCCCGCCCGGGCCAGAAGTTGTTCTCCCGCATGATGTCACCCAGTGCGTCCACATACTTCTCCGACTTGTGCACTACAAAGGCATCCGCATCGATGGGGATTCTGCGGTCGTGCATCTGGCGGATACTCCAGATATAGAGTATGTCCAGGGCAGGGATGAGCTGCTCCCCGCTGGGCGTGAGCACATACTCCACCTTGGGCGGCACCGTGTCGTAGGAGATGCGGCGGATCAGCCCCGCCTCCACCAGCTCCTTGAGCTGCTGGCTGAACACCTTTTCCGAGATGGGCAGGATTTTAAGCGTCTGGTTAAAGCGGATACTGCCGTACGTATAGATTTCATGGAGAATGGTCATCTTCCACTTTCCGCCGATGCAGTGCAACACATAGTGATAGGGATTAGTCGGTGTGTCAAAATTGTCCGCTTTCACAGGCGTTCACCTCATTTTCTTTTGTGATACAACTATATAAAGATAGACCTGCATTATCATATCACACCCCCACCACTCCCACAAGGAAAACTTTTTCCGCCCCACTGTAACGCGCCAAAATTTTTTGCTGAAATTTGTGCAACCTATCCAACTTCCACAGAGATACACTTTTGTACCGAATAGTTTACACAATATCCCTTTTTCTCTTTTATTCGAATTATACAATTTCGGAGCACTTACCTTTTGGTACGTGCAAACCTACAGGTTATCTACTTACATAATTGTGGGTATTGCACAAATTTTTATTTTCCGATACACTACGGCTCGAAAAGGAAAGCATAAGTTCCAATTCATCGCATTGGTTTCCTGAAAATGCTGACATAAGAAGGAGCGGATTTCAAATGATCAAGCGTACTTATGAAGAGCTGGAGCCCTATTTCCCCGCCGGTCATTTTGGCGTAACCTGCAAGCGCTACCACGGCAAGGACGAGACCGGCGCCCAGAAGTTCTGGATCGGTGTGTCCGAGTTCGAGCCCGACGGCGGCGCTGACTGGGCCTACGACGACAACCCCCTGGAGAAGGTCTACTTCGTCCTGGAGGGCGAGATGACCGTTACCGACAAAGACGGCAACAAGTACGTCATCCACAAGAACGAGTCCATCTCCTTCCCCCCCAACGAGGGCCGCGGCCTGAAGAATGAGAGCGGCAAGCCCGCCAAGATGCTGGTCATCATCAATTATCCCGACGCGCAGTAAGTAAGAGGAGGAAGCAGAAATGGTCAACGTGAAGAAAGAGTTCGTCGACAACATGTTCTCCGTGAAGGGCAAGGTCGCCCTGGTCACCGGCGCCACCGGCGCTCTGGGCTGCGTCCTCTCCAAGGCTTACGGCTATGCCGGTGCCAAGGTGTTCATGACCGGCCGCAACGAGAAGAAGCTCCAGGCTCTGGAGGCCGAGTTCAAGGCCGAGGGCATCGACTGCGCCTACGGCGTGGCCGATCCCGCCGACGAGGCCCAGGTGGACGCCATGATTAAGGCCTGTGTGGCCCAGTACGGCGAGGTCAACATCCTGGCCGTCACCCACGGCTTTAACAAGCCCCAGAACATCCTGGAGCAGTCCGTGGCCGACTGGCAGTATATCATGGATGCCGACTGCAAGAGTGTCTATGTGGTGTGCAAGTATGTTGCCCAGCAGATGGTCGACCAGGGCAAGGGCGGCAAGATCGTGGTGGTCACCTCCCAGCGCTCCAAGCGCGGCATGGCTGGCTACACCGGCTACTGCACCTCCAAGGGCGGCGCCGACCTGATGGTGTCCTCCATGGCCTGCGACCTGAGCGCCAAGTACGGCATCAACGTCAACTCCATCTGCCCCACCGTGTTCCGCAGTGATCTGACCGAGTGGATGTTCGATCCCGAGTCCGCCGTGTATCAGAACTTCCTGAAGCGCGAGCCCATCGGCCGTCTGGCCGAGCCTGAGGACTTCGTGGGCTACGCCCTGTTCCTCTCCTCCGACGCCTCCAACTACATCACGGGCGCCAACTGCGACTGCTCTGGCGGTTACCTGACCTGCTAAGCCTGGAAGGAAGTCGAGCAGCATGAAAGAAATCAAGAACATTCTCATCTGTGGCGCGGGCATGATGGGCAAGAACATCGGCTATGTGTTTGCGTCCAACCCCAGCTTCCAGGTGGGCATGTATGATCTGTACCCCACTGATGTGGAGGCGGGCATCCGCACCAACACCAGGCAGCTCCTGGACAAGGGCGTCATCACCGAGCAGGAGCTGAGCGACCGTCTCTCCCGCATCTCCTTTACCAACGACATCGACAGCGATCTGGTGAAGAACGCCGATCTGGTGATCGAAGCCGTTTTCGAGGACATGAAGATCAAGCGGGAGACCTTCGCCAAGCTGGAGGCGCGCTGCCGCCCCGACACCATCTTCTGCACTAACTCCTCTGTCATGAGCCCCAGCGAGATCTCCGCCGAGCTGAAGCACCGTGAGCGCTTTGTGGGCACTCACTTCTGGAACCCCGGCCACCTGATCCCCCTGGTGGAGGTGGTCAAGTCCGACGCCTCCAGCGACGAGGTGGCCCAGACGGTGATGGAGGTGCTGCGCTCCGTGGGCAAGAAGCCCGTGCTGTGCAAAAAGGACGTGCCCGGCTTCATCGCCAACCGCATGCAGCACGCCCTCTGGCGGGAGGCCATCTCCATCGTGGAGAACGGCATCGCCGACGCCGCCACCGTGGACGAGGCGGTGCGCTACTCCTTCGGCCTGCGGCTGCCCCAGCTCGGCCCCATGGAGAACGCCGACATGGTGGGTACCGACCTGACCTATAACATCCACGACTACATCCTGCGGGATCTGGAGGACTCCCACGAGCCCTCTCCCCTGCTCAAGCAGCTCCGCGATGCGGGCAAGATCGGCTTCAAGACCGGCGAGGGCTTCCAGAAGTGGACGCCTGAGCAGGTCGCCCAGTCCAACGCCGAGCTCAATGAGTATCTGATTCGGATGCTCTACGGAAAGTAAAAACTTTCCCTTCCCTTTTGTCTCACACTCTGCTATGATTATCCAAGGAGGAACTTTATCATGGGTAAAAAAGTTTATGTGGACCTGACCCATCCCTTCAGCGCGGAGATTCCCCGCTGGCCCTACTTTGACAAGCCCGAGATCACCAACGCCCACACCATGGCCAAGGGCGGCGTGCTCACCTCCAAGATCACCTGCACCATGCACACCGGCACCCACTGCGACGCCCCCCGTCACGTCATGGAGTACGAGTTTGACGGCCGCCGCGCCCGCTACACCCACGAGATGCCCATTGATGCCTACACCGGCGAGGCTGTGGTGCTGAAGCTGGACGTGGAGCCCTGGACCCTGATCACCGACAAGCACCTGGACGAGGCCTGCAAGAAGTGCGGCATCGACCCCGCCTCCCTGAAGGGCAAGGTTCTGTGCCTGAACACCGGCATGCACCGCCTGTTCGATGACTCCAAGGCCTACTATCACTACTCCATCGGCACCGGCATCGACGCCGGCAAGTGGTTTGTCAAGCACGGCGTCAAGTGCGTCGCCATGGACAGCCAGGCCCTGGATCACCCCCTGCACACCGCCATGGGCAACAACGGCATGACCCGCATGAACCTGCTGGGCGCCACCGGCAAGCCCATCACCGAGGAGTACAAGGAGCTGTTCGGCGAGGAGGCCTATGCCGAGTTCGACAAGTTCGAGTACATCCGCATCCACGGCCAGGCCGCCTACGACGAGAAGTTCGGCGAGCTGGAGGATCTGGGCGTATGGGGCACCTGGGAGCCCTGCCACAAGGAGATGCTGGGCCACGGCATCGTGGGCGTTGAGAACCTGGGCGGCGATCTGGACAAGATCAAGCCGGGCAAGGTCTTCAACTTCTTCTGCTTCCCCCTGCGCTGGTACATGGGCGACGGCGCCATGTCCCGCTGCGTGGCCTTCATCGACGAGGACGACGTGGATGCCAGCGTGCCCGACCGCACCTACAAATACGGCGGCACCGGCTACGCCGATGAGTCCGGCCACGGCGACAGTGGTCTGGAGTACATGCGCAAGCTGTTCAACCGCAACAAGTAATGCAACCGGATTGAGTTCCACCCATACCGTAAAGCGGCGTGCGCTATGCCCGCCGCTTTACGTGATGTCTACACCAAATGGAGAAAGGACCTGAATTCCATGAGCGAGCTGAAGAACAAGACGATCATCACTGTGGCCACTACGGGCGCCTGGCCCACCAAGGCCAACAACCCCAACGTGCCCATGACCCCGGAGGAGATTTCCGAGGACGTGTACGCCTGCTGGAAGGCCGGCGCGGCCATCGCCCACCTGCACATGCGGGACGACGAGGGGCACGGCACCATGGACAAGGAGAAGTTCCGCAAGACCGTGGAGCTGCTGCGCGCCAACCACCCCGACTGCGACATCATCCTGAACATGACCACCTCCGGCGACATCCACGCCGACGACACCACCCGCCAGATCCACCTGAAGGAGCTGCGCCCCGAGATGGGTTCCTATGACTGCGGCTCCATGAACTGGCTGCACACCTCCCTGTTCCTCAACCCTCCTGCCTTCCTGGAGGAGTTGGGCAAGAACATGCAGGAGTGGGGCGTCAAGCCGGAGATCGAGGCCTTTGACCCCGGCATGATTGCCAACGCCGCCTACTACCTGAAGAAGGGCGTGCTGAAGGCCCCCCTTCACTTCCAGTTCTGCATGGGCTGCGCCAACGGCATCCCCGGCTCCCTGAAGAACCTGATCTTTATGAAGGAAACCATGGAGTCCCTGTGCCCCGGCTCCACCTGGAGCTGCTTTGGTGTGGGCCACTGCGCGTTGGAGATGCTGTACGGCGCTGTGGCGCTGGGCGGCCACATCCGCGTGGGCATGGAGGACAACGTGATGTACGCCAAGGGCGTTCTGGCCGAGAGCAACGTGCAGTTCGTGGAGCGCGCCCGCCGCGTCATCGAGGAGTACGGCAAGCAGGTCGCCACCCCCGCCGAGGCCCGCGGGATTTTGGGCTTGAAGTGAAAAAAGGAAGTCGAGCAGCATGAAAGAAATCAAGAACATTCTCATCTGTGGCGCGGGCATGATGGGCAAGAACATCGGCTATGTGTTTGCGTCCAACCCCAGCTTCCAGGTGGGCATGTATGATCTGTACCCCACTGATGTGGAGGCGGGCATCCGCACCAACACCAGGCAGCTCCTGGACAAGGGCGTCATCACCGAGCAGGAGCTGAGCGACCGTCTCTCCCGCATCTCCTTTACCAACGACATCGACAGCGATCTGGTGAAGAACGCCGATCTGGTGATCGAAGCCGTTTTCGAGGACATGAAGATCAAGCGGGAGACCTTCGCCAAGCTGGAGGCGCGCTGCCGCCCCGACACCATCTTCTGCACCAACTCCTCTGTCATGAGCCCCAGCGAGATCTCCGCCGAGCTGAAGCACCGTGAGCGCTTTGTGGGCACTCACTTCTGGAACCCCGGCCACCTGATCCCCCTGGTGGAGGTGGTCAAGTCCGACGCCTCCAGCGACGAGGTGGCCCAGACGGTGATGGAGGTGCTGCGCTCCGTGGGCAAGAAGCCCGTGCTGTGCAAAAAGGACGTGCCCGGCTTCATCGCCAACCGCATGCAGCACGCCCTGTGGCGGGAGGCCATCTCCATCGTGGAGAACGGCATCGCCGACGCCGCCACCGTGGACGAGGCGGTGCGCTACTCCTTCGGCCTGCGGCTGCCCCAGCTCGGCCCCATGGAGAACGCCGACATGGTGGGTACCGACCTGACCTATAGCATCCACGACTACATCCTGCGGGATCTGGAGGACTCCCACGAGCCCTCCCCCCTGCTCAAGCAGCTCCGCGATGCGGGCAAGATCGGCTTCAAGACCGGCGAGGGCTTCCAGAAGTGGACGCCTGAGCAGGTCGCCCAGTCCAACGCCGAGCTCAATGAGTATCTGATTCGGATGCTCTACGGAAAGTAAGGAAAGTGTGTTCCGCGACTCACATGCCATAGATAGAACGAGAGAATGAGAAAGGAAGCGATCCCATGTCGAAACAGCCCCAAGCAGCAGCCCAACTGAAGGGCACTCCGCTGTGGCGTATGAGCAAAAAGTTCAATTTCGCCGCAGAGAAAATTATTCCGGACTCTTTTGTGTTCTGTATCATCTTGACCTTCCTTGTGTTCGTGCTGTCCCTTCTCCTGTGCGGCAAAAGCCCGCTGGAGCTTCTGGTGGGATGGTGGGACGGCCTGAGCAGCCAGTTTACCTTGGCTTTCCAGATGGGCATTATGGTTGTCGTGTGCGCCACCTGCGCCCGCAGTCCACAGGTGAACCGTCTGCTGAACAAGATGTCCAGCATGGTACACAGCCGGACTACGGCACTGGTGCTGATGATGATCTTCGGCTATGTCACCTCTATGATGAACTATGCCTTCTGCACCATAGTTACTCCCATCCTCGCCATGCAGCTTGCCAAGCATGTCCGCGGCCTGCACTTCCCCATGATGGTGGCTGGTGGATATACCTGCATGATTCTGGGTCAGTGCCTGGGGCCTTCCGCCACCCTGTATTCCAATCTGGCTACTGAGGGCAGCTCTTATGCTCAGATTGTCGGCCAGACCATGAGTGTGGCTGAGACTTGCTACAACCCCATGAATATCATCCTGTTTACGGTTCTGGCAATCGCATTTACCGTTATTGTCGTGTTTACCCGCCCTGGCGAAGACGAGCTGGTGGAGCTGCGCGATGTAGCCACCCAGGCTGATGTGGAGCCAAAGAGCTATAAGAGCACCAAAAAGGCCGAAACCCCTGCGGAAAAGATGAACACGTTCCGCCCCATTATGTGGCTGGTCGGCGCCTTCATCTTTGCGTATGCCGTCTACTCCTTTGTCACCAAGGGGTTTCTGGGAAGCCTGAACATGAATTTTGTGATTTTCCTGTTTGTGGGTGTCAACTGCTTCCTCTTCCCTGAGCCGCATCAGTGGATGGAGGCCCACACAGACTCCATGCATCTGGCCACGGATATCATCCTCCAGTTCCCCTTCTATGGCGCTATCATGGGCATGATGTATCTGGACGGCGGCTTGGGTTCTGTGCTGGTCAATGCTATCACGTCTGTCGCCACCGCCCACACCATGCCGATCTTTACCTTCCTGTCGGCCTGCCTGGTAAATCTGTTTATCCCCTCTCAGGGCGGACAGTTTACCGTGCAGGGACCGCTGATTGTGGAGGCTGCAAAGGCCATACCCGGTACTGACCTGGTCAACTGCCTCAATGCGTTTGTGCTGGGCGATGAGTGTACGAACCTGCTTCAGCCCTTGTATGTCATCCCTGCCCTGTCCGTAGTTGGCATGAAGCTGAAAGATGTATGGGGCTTTATGGCATTTATCTGCGTGTTCTGGATTGGCATCACCTGTCTCGGCCTGTATTTTATCCCCATGTTTGTCTGAATGAAACGCCTCATCACGAGTTAATGCTGGGAACATACCCGTGCTGTTGCACCCCCTTATTTGAGTGGCAACTAGCAGCCGGTGAATGCTCCTGCTGTCTGGTTGGCGCTTAAGTATCGGCACTCCTTGGAATGACCAAAAAACGTTTATAGCCCTTCTCAAAAAGCAGAACCCCGTCAGAATTCACAGATTCTGACGGGGTTTCTTTCGCGGCCTGATTCCTTTCCGTTTTTGTCTGACCCAAATGGGATTTCAGAGCAGTCTCCACGTGGCTTTGGCCGCCTGGCGCTGGGAGACCGTGGTGACATGGGCGCAGGGTTCCGGGGTAAACCACGCAGAGAAGTCCCCGGACAGCCCCACCCGCTTTAGCACTTGGTGAAGCATATGCAGAACACTGTCCGGGGAGGCCGGCACACCGGCAGGACTTCGGTTTCCTTATCTCCGTTGATACGGGTGATCTGCCGCTTAACCCGGAGGTCACCCCTCTCCAAATCAATGCATTCCCATTTGGAGCCCGGCAGTCCTCACCGACAGAGTCCAGTGGCTGGTTCTGGGTACCAATACGCCGCCCTTTTTTGCTTTCCGCAGGAGGGATTGGGGGTGCTTTAACGACAGAGGCTTCATCGCCTGGTGCTCCAGCCTGGGCAGGGTCCAGCTTTTCGGCGAGGTGGCGGGGACCAGCCTTTGCGCTCTGACCAAGTTCATTACAGAGGAAGTGATCTGGCGGATATTTTGTACTATCTTGGGACGCAGGCCTCTGGGCTGTTCCTGCGCTCAAGCCGTTCTATCCATCCCCTGGGCAGAAGGTCCTTGTAGAGCTTCTCCAGCGGGCACCTCTCAATATTGGGCCTAGATTGTCAATATAGCCCTCAGCCAAAGGTGGATACGGGCTTCTGCCCATAAAAGCTGTCTAACGACCGCCCGCGGCAAGTTAAATGCTCCGCTATCCCGCCAAGTGGTAAAAAACAGCGCATTCACAGCAAGCGGCGAAAGGCAGGCTTACAGAGGCGGGGCATCTGCATAGGAGTCCCGATAGCGACGGCGATACTCCGCCGGGGTCAAGTTATAGTTTAACTCAAAAATTTTATAGAACTGTGTAATATTACTGTAACCTACCTCTTGGATAATCTCATTGATGCTCCGCTGGGAGGCGATCAGCAGCTTTTGAGCATGGGCCAGCCGTAGCAGTGTGACATAGGACTTGAAGGAGATCTGCATCTCATCCTTGAACAAATGGCGAAAATAGGACTCATTTAAATTCAGATGGCTTGCCACCTGAGAGAGAGTCAGATGTTCGGTGTAGTGGTCGTTAATATATACCTGGGCCTCAGCAATCTTTGGACTAAAATTGGGGACATGCTGGACGTTTTCCAACGAACTGCGGGCTTGAGACAGGGCCAAAAGCACCTGCCGCAGCAGAATGTCCAATTCCATTTGGTAGAAAGGACTCCGCTTGGCATACACCTGATAGGCCCTGCGGATGAGTTCGCCCAGCCAGTCGGCGGCCGGGTCGTCGGCATGGATGCGGTTTTGAAAACTCAGGGGGTTATAGTTTAGAAAACGCAGATACTGGCTGTCTACTGCTTGGCTGCCAGGAGCAGAGATAGCCGAGGGAAGGAAAATCAGAAACAGGTATCGGCAGTCCTGGGTTCCGTCAGAGATGGCTACGTGGCTCTCGTAGTTATTAGAGATGAAGATGTCACCTGGCTTCACAGGGTAGACCTTGTTCAGATAAACAAATTTCCCTGTTCCTCCCACGCACAGGCCGATCTCGTGGTAGCGGTGCCAGTGCATAGGGTCCTTATTTCCCATCACTTGATAGGGGAACAGATGGATGGGGAAGGAGGGGTCAAATTCATATTCCCAGTTAAAACGTTTCGTGGCGTGCACCTCCCAACGCGGCGACAGAATAGAGCTCTTGGAGTTCTGACGAGGACCAACTGGGGAAAGAAGGAAAAACATATTCAAAATACAAAAATTGATCTCTAAAGGAAGGATTTATCCTAGTGCTTAAGTACTATGATAGCACAGACCTGTAAAAATTCCAAGAAACCAGCCGGAATTGTTATAAAAAGTACCGGAAATGGGATTGATTCTATCGGAAGTGGATTGTAACATATAGACAATAAGAGCGCAGTTTCATTAAGAAAGTTTGATGTTATTGTGCTCCGATATTGAAAGGAAGTGTATGGAATGAAAAAGTGGATCGCGTTGCTCCTGTCCTGTGTTATGCTCCTGGCGATGGTAGCCGGCTGCGGCGGCACCCCTGCAGAGAGCCCGAGTCAGTCGGGCGGCGCTGGTGAAACTGCCCCCCAATCCGCGGCGCCGGACGGTGAAACCAAGACTTACAAGGTTGGCTTCTCCAACGTCTGGGTGGGCAACACCTGGGGCGTACAGTGCGTCAACGAGTTGGAAGCCTATCTGCGCAACAATGAGCAGATCTCCGAGTACTATATCTACAATGCCGATAACGACGTAAACAAGCAGATTTCCGACATCGAGGATCTGATCGCCAAGGGCGTGGATATGTTGATTCTCCAGCCGATCTCTGCCGAATCTGTGGCGGCAGTGGTAGAAGAGGCCTACGACGCGGGAATTGTGGTGGTAAATTGTACCTCCCCCCTGTCGGATGCTACCGATAAATACAACGTGTCTGTGGTGGCCCGGGATTACGACTTCGGCTACGTGGGCGCCAAGTGGCTGTGCGAGGAGTTGGGCGGCGAGGGCAATATTGTCTGCCTGGATGGCATGGCCGGCCTGTCCAGTGCTGTGCTGCGCATGCAGGGTGCCCAGGATGCCTTTGCCGAATACCCCGGCATCAATGTAATTGCCTCCGAGTATGCCGACTGGGACTATGCTACTGCCAAGCCTGTCATGGAAAACTTGCTGGCCGCTTATGATGACATCGACGGCATCTGGTCTTCGGGCGGTGATATGACCCGTGCAGCCATCGAGGTGTGGGCCGACTCCGGTCGGGACTGGATCCCCATGATGGGTGAGGACTGCAACGGCTTTCTGAAACTGTGGAGCGAGTACAAGGACGACGGCCTGTCCTGCATTGCCACCTCCCTGCCAACTTGGCTGTTTGCTTACGGTGCCGAGCTTGGCCTGGAGATCCTGAATGGTACCTATGAGGGGGAGAAGGACATTATCGTGGAGATTCCCACCATTACCAATGACCAAGTGGACGACTATGTTCGCTGGGATCTGTCTGACAGCTTCTGGTGTGGCACCAAAATGACCGAGGAGGATATTGTGGCTCTGTACGGAAACGGAAACGACGGCTCTCAGGGCCTTACTGGCGAGGGTGTAGCTACAGATCACTGATGGATCACTGATGGCTGAAGAGAGGCCGGAGCCCACACACATTACCGGAGTGCATGCATAGCCGTGGAAGGCCGGCTTCCGGCATCACTGGGAAAGGGCGAGAAGGGTGACCTGATCGCCTCTTTCCTCACCTCGTAGCGGGAGGATGAGCGTATTGGGACAGGACTATCTGGAATTCTTACATATCACAAAAAACTTTCCCGGCGTTACAGCCCTGGATGACGTGTCCATGTCGGTACATAGGGGAGAGATCCACGCCCTGGTGGGTGAGAACGGGGCGGGAAAGAGCACCCTGATGAATATACTGGGGGGGAACCTCCAGCCCAACGGAGGGGAGCTCCGGCTGGATGGTCATCCGGTAAAAATTTCCAGCCCCATTGACGCATACAGAAAGGGCATTGGTTTCGTCCACCAGGAGTCAAACCTGCTGGAGAACCTATCGGTGTGTGAAAATGTGTTTCTGGGGCGGGAACGGGTTCTCTCCCTGGGGCGCACCGACCGGAAAGGCATGTGCCGGGAGATCCGAGAGTGCTGCCAGCGCTTGGGATATCAATTGGAGCCGGAAAGGCCGGTAGCGGAACTAAACCTGGCTGAGCGGCAAAGTGTGGAGATCGTACGGGCTCTGCTGGGCAGCCCCCGTGTCCTGATTCTGGACGAGCCCACAGCCGCTCTGGCGGAGGACGAAGTGGCCCGGCTGTTTCGAATCGTTCGGGAACTGCGGCAGGAGGGGGTGTCTGTGCTATATATTTCCCACCGGCTGGACGAGATCATGGAGCTGGCCGACCGGGTAACGGTACTTAAGGACGGCAAGCTGGTGGGCACCTTGGAGCGGGGGGAGCTGGACAAAGAGCGCATGGTCAGTATGATGGTGGGCCGCGTTATTGAGGACATCTACCCAGACCGCAGCCAGGTGCAGTTCGGCCCGGAACTGCTGCGGGTGGAGGGGCTGACCCTCCCGGGAAAGCTGGAGCACGTGAGTTTTTCCGTTCGGGCCGGCGAGATTGTGGGGTTGGGCGGCTTGGAGGGACAGGGCCAGCGGACGGCGATCAGAGCTATTTTTGGTGACCAGCGGTTTTCCCAGGGGAGTATCTCTGTGGAGGATACCCCTCTGAAAAGCGGCGGAATTGCCGAGCGCATCCGCAATGGCGTGGCCTACGTCACCCACGATCGGCGGGGGGAGGGGCTGGTGCTTACCCAGTCCATCCGGAAGAACAGCGCCCTGGCCGCCTTGCGGCGGCTATGCACTCTCATGGGCCTGGTAAAGGAGGACGAGGAGCGAACCCAGGTGGCCGAACAGATGGACAGTCTCCAGATCAAGGCATCCTCTATGGAGGAGTTGGTATCCCACCTATCCGGAGGCAACCAACAGAAGGTGATGCTGGCCCGGTGGCTGATGACGAAACCCAGAGTGCTCATCATCGACGAGCCCACCAAAGGCATCGACATCGGTGCCCGCATGTCCATCTATCAGATTATCCACCAGCTTACCGAGGCGGGGATCGGCATTTTAATGCTTACCAGCGATATGGTGGAGCTGATTGGCCTGTCTGACCGGACCCTGGTGTTCTATGAGGGTAAGATCGTCAAAGAGCTGTCCCGCGGCGAGATCACTGAGGAGCGGGTCATGAAGGCCGCCAGCGGCATGACGGAGGAGTAGGCTTATGAAACAACTGGAAAGGATCCACCGCAAACTTGCCGCCACCCCCCAACTCAGCAGTGTGCTGACCATCTGCGGGCTGCTGCTTGTGGTGTTCGCCTCCATGTGCGTGTACTCGGAGAGCTATCGTTCCGCCTATAATGTCACCAATGTACTGGTGCAGTGTGTTCCGCTGGCGTGCGTCAGCCTGGGGCAGACCCTGGTCATCATCAGTGGCGGTATCGACCTGTCTGTGGGTTCGACCATCAGTGTGTGTACCGCCATTGCCGCCCGCCTCATGGGCAGCGACAACCCGGCGCAGGTGCTCCTGGGTGTGGTAGTGGTGTTTGCCTTTGCCGCCGGCGTGGGTTTGGTCAACGGTGCGGGAGTCAACTATCTCAAGGTGCCGCCCATGATTACCACACTGTGTACCAGCACGATTCTGGAGGGTGTGGCACTGTGGATACTGCCCGTGGCGGGGGGCAAAATCAACGCCGATTTCGCCCGGGTGATCTACAAGAAGTGGGACATCATCAGTATGCCGCTGCTCATTCTGGTGGCGCTATTTCTGGTGATGCGCTACCTGCTCTATCGCACCCGGACGGGCACCAGCCTGTATGCTATCGGCCGCAGCAGAACCATTGCCGCCTCTATGGGCATCAAGACCACCCGGGCCAGCATGAAGGCATACGTGCTGGCGGCCCTGTGTGCCGCGGTGACAGGACTGCTGCTGGCCTCCCGAATGCGGGTGGGGGACCCCACCTGTGGGGCCAACTACGGTATGGATTCCATCGCCGCCACCGTGATTGGCGGGACTTCCCTGGCGGGCGGTACTGGACTGCTATCAGGCACAGTGGCAGGAGCGTTCCTCATCGGCATGCTGTCCAATGTCATGAACAACCTCAACGTGAACCAATTTTACCAGTACGTGATGAAGGGAGCCCTTCTCATCGCGGCCATGGTGGTTTACTCCATTTCAGATCGGCTGGAGGTGCGTCGCCGTGCGTCATAATCTGCTGTTGAACCGCTCGAGGGGGACTGCCTCCCTCCAGCCGCTGGTGTTGCTGGCCATCATCGTGGTGATGACCGGCGCCCAGGCTGTTCTGGTGCCCGGCTCCCTGACGGTGGAGCAGATGCTCATCATCTCACGCCAAGCGTCTGCTCTCGGCATCATCACCCTGGGTCAGGCGGCGGTTATTCTGGTGGGGGGCATCGACCTGTCCGTGGGTGCCACCGTCATGATGGTAAACATCTTCTGCATATCGGCAATGCAGGGCAGTGATGCCAATGGTCCATTGGGGCTGCTGGTGTGCCTGTTTATCGGACTTGCCATTGGTACTGCCAACGCCTTCGGCGTGCTGTTTCTAAAGATTGCCCCCTTTGTCATGACCCTGTGTACCACTACCATCTGCGAGGGCATCTGCTACGTTTACACCCAGGGCTCACCGACCGGCAGCGCGGCCCCCTTTATACGTGCCCTCGGGACCGGCCGCCTGTTCGGCATCCCTTTTTCCACGCTGATCTGGCTGGCTCTGGCGGCCGCTATGTGGGTGGTGCTGCGCTTTACCGCCCTGGGCCGCAGGCTGTACGCCGTGGGCGGCAGCCCCAAGGCTGCCCGACTCAGCGGCATCGCCAATGTCCGGGTAGTGGCCGGGGCCTATATCTTCTGCGCTCTCATGTCCGCTGTGGCCGGCCTGATCCTGACCGGGTACCACAACATTGCTTCCCTGACCCTGGCAGGGGACTACTCCATGAACTCACTGGCTGCGGCCCTGATTGGCGGCAACGCCATTGAGGGCGGTCGGGGCGGCGTTTGGGGTGTGGTGCTGGGCTCCTTTTTCATGATGCTGCTCATGGCTATCCTGACCATGCTGGGCATCAGCCAGGTGGGCAAGCTGATCATTCAGGGCTGCATCATATTAGCAGTGGTGGCTGCCCAGCAACTGTGGAAAAAGGACTGAAAGGAGCGGGCAAATGCGCATCGGAATCAATCAATTCTGTTTTCCAGCCCCCTGCGATGTGTCGGAGGCCCTGCACCGGGCCAAGGGACTGGGCTATGACTGCATGGAGATCTGCCTGACCGCCGACCGGAAGCCCGGCCCGGCGGTGGGGAGTGTCACCGATGCCCTGGATATCAGCGGCTATTTCAACCGGCTGCTGCACGAGCACGCAGGGGAGGCGGAGTTTCTCCAACTGCGCCGCATGGCAGAGGAGGTGGGGATTCCTCTATGCAGCGTGGGCGGCATCATCAGCTTCTCCATCTATCCCCTGACAGCCCGGGAGCCGGAGGTCGTCCAAAAGTCCATGGATGCAGTCCGGCGGATGCTGGACGCAGCTCAGGTGCTGGGAGCGGCCTCTGCTCTGGTGATCCCGGGTGTGGCCACTGAGGATATGGCATACGAGGAGGCCTACACCACCGCCCAGGAGAGAGTGTCTGAACTGGCCGACTATGCCCCGTCGGTGGGACTGATGATCGAAAATGTCTGGAATAACATGCTGTATAGCCCACTGGAGCTGGCACGGTTTGTGGATGAGACGGGGAGGAAGAATGTGGGCATCTGCTTTGACATAGCCAACGCCCGGCGCTTCGGCTACCCAGAGCAGTGGATCCGTACCCTGGGCGGACGGATTCTGGAGTTCCATTGCAAGGACTACCGCATGTCGGTGGACAACATCAACGGTTTTACCAACCTGCTGGACGGGGATGTAAACTATCCGGCGGTGATGGCGGCTATCCGGGACATCGGCTTTGACGGGGATCTGATTGTGGAGCTGATCCCGCCGGCCCATCACCTGGTGGAGCGCACCCTCCGCCATGCGCTGGAGACCCTGCGGGAGCTGTGTCAAATGAATGGAAGGAAAGGATGAAAACAGGATGAAAAAATACGGTGTCATGATTGTGGGAACCGGGTGGGTGTCCGGCGAGCACATCCGGGCTTTTGAAATGACGGAGCGGGCTCAGGTGACGGCTATTGTCTCCCGCAGCCGGGAGAAGGGGGAGGCCAAAATGCGGGAGTACGGCCTGGAGGGCCGCTGTAAGGTCTACACCGACTATCAGGAAGGTCTAAAGGACCCCAATGTAGACATTGTGGTCATCTGCACGCCAAACGATATGCACTGTGAGCAGACCATTCTGGCTGCCGAGGCGGGGAAACACATCCTGATTGAAAAGCCGGTGGCCCTCACCTGGGAGGACACGAAACGAATGGATGAGGCGGTGCGCAAGGCCGGAGTCAAGACGCTGGTGGGCTATGTTCTCCACTACAACCCCTTGTTCGTCACCGCCAAGAAGATTCAGAAGGACTTCATCGGCGAACTGAAGTACGCGGAGACCGACTATTTCCACCGGGTTATGGGTGATATTCCCTGCTATCAGTGGACGTGCAAAAAGAGCGTAGGGGGCAGCTCCTTGCTGGCCGGCGGTTGCCACGCCGTGGATGCCATGCGGTGGTTTATGCAGGACGAGGTGGTGTCCGTCTACGCCCAGTCCAGCAAAATGCGCACGGATCTCGAGTTTGACGGTACCATCTCCATTATCCTGAAATTCAAGAACGGTGCGGTTGGTAAGGTAGGCAGCAGCTATGACTTCATCAGTCCCTATGTGTTCAATCTTCACCTGTGCGGCACCAAGGGCACCCTCTGGAATGAAAAGTTGTGGTCGCCCGGCCAGATCACGGAGCAGCGGGATTACATGGAATTGCCGGTGCTCACCCCTAACAGCGGTGATGTGAAGCACCACCCCTTCCCTGAAGAGGCAGCCCATTTCCTGGACTGCATCATCCACGACAGGGAGACAGACTGCCCTATGTCCGATGCGGTCAAAACTCAGGAAATTGTCTTTGCCGCTGACCTGTCCGCCGCCACCGGCGAGGTCGTACATCTGCCTTTAAAATAAATAAAATAATAAACTTCGGGAATAACCATACATTCATTCTTTGCAGTCATAAACCTGTCGGAATCCATGGGCTCTGACAGGTTTTGTTTTGCGTTTGTCCCCTTCTTAGGCTGAATTTTGCTTTTTGGGCTTTACCCAAGCCGTAATCCGTACGGGATTTTGGAGCAGTCATGACTGGAGACTGACAGAGAGCGGAATGCCGCCATGGCTGCCTGGCGCTGGCAAGCGGTGGTTGCGTGGGCGTAAGCCTAAGGTGGGCTCTGCTGACCGGAGCTGCTTCAGGAGACCACCTGAGTCTGTTCGCAGGCCAAGCTGGCCCACACGAGGCCAACTGCCGTTCAAAACTCCCTGTCATGGGTATGACCTTGCCCTCAGACTGAGGCCGACGTATGGGATTTGGGGCCCTTGCCGCACTTCAAGTGCCCCGTTCAGCGTTTCACTGCATCCAGTTCCCACCGGTATTATTTTGGTGCAAAGCATGCGGTGTTCCAACAGTTGCGTTTCTTTGAAAAAGAAGTATATAATATACAAAACCGTTTCAGGCACGAATCTACGCGGCAACAGGGGGTGGGACGCGATGACCTTGCGGGAGATCATGAAAACCAATGTCGGGCCCGAACGCTTAGAACCATCATTACCCCAGGAGACGGAGATTCATCATCTGCCTCCAGAGGCGGTGGATGAAGGCGTGGTCTATGAGGTTGTGAATGAACTGGGGGATAAGGTGGGGGAGCTGGCAGGCAGCCAACTGGCCTTTCTGGTCCGCCGTGCGGTGGAGCTGGACCTGAATGAACTGCTCAACGCCATCGAGGACGGCGTGGTAGTGCTGGACCGGGAAGGTCGAATTTGCTATGAAAATGAGGCGTACAGCCGCATCATTGGAGTACCCATGCGCAAGACCATCGGGCGGGATATGCATGTCATTGAGCCGGATGCTCTGCTGCTTCGGGTGCTGGAGAGCGGAAAGCCCGACGCCCGAAAGTGGCACCGCATCAAGTCGGTGGGGAAATATGTATCTATGCGCATGTTTCCCGTGTGGCGGAACGGTGTGGTGGCCGGGGCCTTCTCCATCTTCCGGGATGTGACGGAACTCAACCGTCTTGGCATGGAAGTGGAACGGATCACCCAGGTGGCCGAGGAATTGACGAGCCAGTTGGATGTAGAGCTCTCCAGGTTTCAGATGATTGGACAGGACCCTCAATTTCGCACTCTTTTGTCCCGTGCTGTCACCGCCGCCAAAACCGACGCGACGGTGCTTATTCGGGGGGAAAATGGTGTGGGCAAGGAGGGCTTTGCAAAGCTGATTCACCAAGCCAGTCCCCGAAGAAATAGGCCTTTTATAACGGTCAACTGCGCTGCCATCCCGGAGGCGCTCATTGAGAGCGAGCTGTTCGGCTATGAGGAGGGCTCCTTTACAGGGGCAAGGAAAGGGGGGAAGCTGGGCAAGTTTGAGCTGGCCCAGGGAGGTACCCTCTTTCTGGACGAGGTGGGGGATATGCCCCTGATAATGCAGAGCAAGCTGCTGCGGGTGCTTCAAGGGGGGGAGATTGAGAAAGTCGGGCGGGAAGAAAACGTGGCGGTGGATGTGCGAATTGTGGCGGCCACAAATCAGCCCCTGGAGGAACTGATAGAACAAAGACGGTTTCGGGCCGACCTGTACTATCGCCTCAATGTGGTGCCCCTCTCCATACCGCCGTTGCGGGAACGGCAGGGCGATATTCTCCCTCTGGCCTATCACTTTCTGGACCGCTACAACGAACGATATCAGAAGTCGGCCGTTATCAGCCGAGGGGCCGCACAGGCGCTGCTGTCCTATGATTGGCCGGGTAATGTACGGCAGCTCCAAAACTGCATCGAGTCGGCCGTCATTCTGTGTGGTCAGGAGGAGATCGACCCGGCCGACCTTTCTCTGGGCACGATCGCCAGAACGGTTGAGGCGGCCCAGCCCGCAGAGACGCGGCAATATGGAACCCTGCGGGAAGAGACCATCCGTTTTGAGGGACAGTTGCTGCGGGCGGTGCTGGAGCAGTGCGGCGGAGACAGGGATGAGACTGCCCACCGGCTGGGCATCAGCCGGCGCACATTTTACCGCAAATGGTCGGAAACTCAGCCGTGACAAAAATGGCACAAGAGACAAATTTGACACCAATAAAAGGACAGATTTGACACAGGCGGGGTAGTCCTGCGTATCATACGCAGGACTACCCCGCCTGTTTTCTTAGGGGCCCAAGGGAAAGTGGCGGTTGGTCAGGAGTTGGCACGCAAGTTGCTTTTTTTGTGGGTGTCCAAACAAACACAAGCCTTCACACATTTTATTTAAAAGAAAGGGGCAAAAACATCCATGAAGAGCAGCAGCTATTCCGGATTTTTCAAACTCTCTGTTGAGGAGCGCATGAAGGAGGTGGCCGAGTTCTGTACACTGACGCCGGAGGAGCAGGCCATCCTGAAGGAGGCTGATTCCCTGGACATGGACAAGGCCGACCACATGATTGAGAATGTAATTGGCCGCTTTACGCTCCCCATGGGCGTGGGAATCAATTTCGTAATCAACGGCAAGGATTACGTCATCCCCATGGTTACGGAGGAGCCATCCGTGGTGGCGGCCTGCTCCAATGCAGCCAAGATGGCCCGGCCTGGCGGCGGCTTCACTACCGACTATACCGGCAGTGTCATGATTTCCCAGATCCAACTGCTGGACGTGCCTGCCCCCTTCTACGCCAAGGGGAAGATCCTGGAGAACAAGGAGAAGATCGCCGAGATCTGCAACGCCAGGGACCCCATGCTGGTGAAGCTGGGCGGCGGCGTGAAGGACGTGGAGGTCCGGGTGCTGGACTCCCTGGTGGGCCCAATGGTGGTGGTTCACCTGCTGGTGGACACCGGGGATGCCATGGGCGCCAACGCGGTGAACACTATGGCCGAGGCCGTGGCACCCTTCCTGGAGGAGCTCACCGGCGGCCGCGCCGAGCTGCGTATCCTCTCCAACCTGGCAGACCACCGAATCGCCCGCGCCCGCGCCGTCTTCAAGAAGGACGCCATTGGCGGGGAAGAGGTTGTCGATAAAATGATCGCCGCCTATGCCTTTGCCGCCGCAGATCCCTACCGGGCGGCCACCAACAACAAGGGCATCATGAACGGCATCATCCCCGTGGTCATTGCCACCGGCAACGACACCCGCGCTATCGAGTCCGGTGCCCACGCCTACGCCGCCCGCAGCGGACAGTACTCCCCCTTCGCAACCTGGGAGAAGAACGCCGACGGCGATCTGGTGGGCTCCATCGAGATGCCGATGGCCGTGGGCCTCGTGGGCGGCGCCACCAAAATTCACCCCGCCGCCAAGGTGGCAGTGAAGATGCTGGGCGTCAAGACCGCCGGGGAGCTGGCCCAGATCATTGCTGCCGTGGGCCTGGCTCAGAACATGGCCGCCATGCGGGCTTTGGCCACCGAGGGCATTCAGCGGGGCCACATGTCCCTCCACGCCCGCAACCTGGCCGCCACCGCCGGCGCCACCGGAGAGCTGCTGGAGAAAATTGTAAAGCAGATGGTATCTGAAAAAAATGTCCGGCTGGAGTACGCCCAGGAGCTGGTCAAACAGTATCAGAAGTAACCGGAGGGAGGCACGCGTATGTTAGCCATTCTGGTGTCCCTGGCGCTGCTGATCGTTCTCACCTTCCGTAAGATCAACATCGTGGTGGTGGGCATTGCCGCCGCCGCAGTCATGGCCCTCCTATCCGGTCAGCCGGTGGTGACCGCAGTCACCGATACCTATATGACAGGGGCCGCCCAATTTGTGAGGGACAACTTCCTGCTCTTCTTTTTCAGCGTCCTGTTCGGAAAGGTCATGGAGGAGACAGGGGCGGCTGCCTCCATTGCCAAATTCTTGGCTGAGCTGTTGGGGGAGAAGTTTGCCATCCTGGGCGTCATTTTCTCCGGCGCAGTGCTGGTCTATGGCGGTGTCACCACTCTGGTGGTGGTGTTCAGCCTGTATCCCATTGCCCTCTCCCTGTTCAAGAAGGCCAACCTGCCCCGCTATCTGCTGCCCGGCGCGATTGCCGGCGGTTGCTTTACCTTTGCCTGCGCAAACTTTCCCGGCACGCCCAATCTGGTCAATGTGATCCCCACCACCTATCTGGGGACCAACACCATGGCGGCCCCTCTGGTGGGCGTGATCACCGGAATTGCTGTCATGCTCATGGTGTGTGTTTACTTCCTGTGGGAGGCAAGTCGGGCCCGGGCCCGGGGGGACTGCTTTGTGGAGGACGAGGCCACTACCCAGAGCCTGGTCAAGGCGGCATCCATGGTGCGGCTGCCCAGCCCGATCATCGCCATCCTGCCCATTGTGCTCATCCTGATCCTGCTCAACGTGTTCAAGCAGCATGTGGTCGTGGCCATGCTGGGCGGCATCCTTCTGTGCGTGGTGCTGTTCTTTCGGAATGTCCACGGTGTGCTGGACATGTTCTCTTACTCTGCCGAAAATTCGGCCATCGCCATCATCAACACTGCGGTGGTGGTGGGCTTCGGCTCGGTTGTGCAGGCCTCTCAGGGATTTCAGAAGCTGCTGGATTTCGCCACCAGTCTGGAAAATATCCCGCCCCTGCTGGCCTTCGGCCTGATGACCACCATTCTGGCCGGCGCCTGCGGCTCCGGCTCCGGCGGTTTGGGTATCGCCCTGTCCGCCATGGCGGACAAATACATCTCCCTGGGCCTGGCCCCGGAGATCCTGCACCGGGTGGGCTCCGCCGCCTCCGTTGGCCTGGACAGTCTGCCCCATAACGGCGCGGTAATCACCCTGCTGACTATCTGCGGCCAAAGTCACAAGGAGAGCTATAAGTACATTTTCTTCCCCACGGTTGTCTTTACCCTGGCCGGCATGTTTCTCTCCATTGCCCTGGGGACCGTGCTCTATCCCATCTCATAAGGAGTTATATCATGGAACTAAAATTGCCTGAACAGATTGACGTTATCGACATCACCATGCGGGACGGGCTTCAGAATGAGGAACACTATGTGCCCCTGGAGGCCAAACTCTATCTGGCTGACAGGCTGATCAAGGCCGGCTTTAAGCGCCTGGAGGTGGGCTCCATCAGCCATGTGGCCTATGTGCCGCAGTTTAAGGACGTAGACGAGCTGCTGCTCAAGCTTCCCAAGGACGTGGACGTGGAGTATACCGTTCTGGCCCTCACCCCCAAGGCCATCGAGCGGGTGGGCGGCCTGCTGGATCGGGGGGCCAAGATCGACCGGGTGCTCACAGGCCAGATTGCCACCAGCGAAGCATACGCCATGAAGAACATGCGCCGTACCCACCAGCAGCTCTTTGACGAGGCAGAGAAGAACGTGAAGGCCCTCCACGATATGGGCATCAAGAGGGTGGCTGGCAACATCGGCACTGTGTTCGGCTGCCCGATCCAGGGGAAGGTATCCATCGAACGGGCCTACGAATTTGTGGATCGTATGTTTGATATCGGCTTTGACGAGGTAGAGCACTCCGATTCCGACGGTATCGCTACACCCAGGGACATTGCAGACTACTTCCAAGTCATTTTGGAAAAGCACCCAGACCCCGCACGGCACTCCTTCCATATCCATGATATTCGCGGCATGGGCATCGCCGGGTACTACGCAGCCATGCTGGCTGGTATCCGCACCTTTGACTGCACCGTGGGCGGCATCGGCGGCCAGGTGGCAAACTTTTTGGATGGTGTGCCGGTTAAGGGCGCGGGGGATTACTACTTTGACACCTGCCGCACCGGCTTGGTATCCACCGAAGACTTTATCACTATGGTCAATGGCATGGGTATCCATACCGGCGTGGATCAGGAGAGGCTCTACGCTCTCGGCCGCAATCTGGAAAAGATGCTGGGCCGTCCGCTTTACTCCTTTACCAGCACGGTGCGTTCCGGTTTGGGAGCATAACAGAAGCCACCGGCGGAGGTCTTTCGGTTTGTATGGGGCTGGGCTGGAGACTGAAGTTCTAAGCGCAGGGACACCCGGAGCGTATATGGCGCGGTTGCCCGTCGGTGTCCGCTGCTCAAAACAGCTCGGTATAGATTTTGAGCACACGAGTCTCGTCCAGGGGGACGAAGCTGTTGTCCATCAGGCGGCCCTGGCCAGTGATGACGCTATGGGTAAAGTCCCGGAGGTCCTGCCTGGTGACGCCATACTCGTGGAGGGACCGTTTTGGAAGAAGCTGGTTGAGCAGCTCTTCTAGGCGGTCATATACGGCTTGGGTGCCGCAGCCCAGAAGGCGGGCGAGAAATTCATTCATTACGGCAATTTCTCCATCTTGGCGGAGCTCCAGATAGTTTTTCAGCACACCGGTGAACATGGCGTAGTTGCTCTCGCCGTGGGCCACATGGTATTTTCCACCCAGCGGATAGCTCATTGCGTGTACCGCCGCGCAGCCGGCGGTGCCGAAGGCAATGCCGGCGAAGTTGGATGCCACCAGGAAATCATCCAGCAGGATATGCAGGGCCTCACGGCCCTCGGACACGAGGCGCTGGTAGCCATGGAGAATCATTTCGATGGCTTTGTATCCGAACAGCTTGGTGTAGGGGGTAGCCCTGGGGGACAGGGAGGATTCCACCGCATGCACCAGGGCATCAATGGAGCTGGCGGCAAACACGCCGAAGGGCAGCCCCTCCAGCAGTTGGGGAATGAGCACCGCGTGGTCGGCATACATGGCCGGGCTCACCAGACCCAGCTTGGTGCCCAGACGGGTGCGGGCGATGATGGAGAGGTTGGTCACCTCGCTGCCCGTGCCGCAGGTGGTGGGGATGAGCACCAGCTCCCGCCGCTTATCCAGGGCGGGGGCCCTGTCAAACAGGGTGTCTACCCCCTCGCCGCTGGAGACTGCCAGGATCTTGGCGATGTCGAGCACTGTGCCGCCGCCAATGGCAATGACACGGGTACAGCCCATTCTGGCCGCGTCGGCCAGAATGGCGTCTACCATCACATCGGTGGGTTCTCCGGCGCCGTATTCCTCCTGATAGATGGTGTGAACCGGAAGTCCCATCTGGCCGAGGTAGGGCTCGTAGATGTATTTATTAGTCAGAACCAGGTCCCGTTCTCCCGGATGAAATTCCTTTACAAAGTCCAGACAGGTCTCAAAGCGGTGAAGCGTGGGGCGGATTAGAAGTTCTACCATGGTGTTTCTCAAATCCTTTCAAGCTTGGTTTGTCTGCAAAACAGATGTGGTATCTGTTGTTGTCTGTATGCAAAATATATGCCAAATTGCACCCGCTCAGAAATTCTGAGCGGGTGCAATTTTACAGCAGGCCATATTTTTTGAGCTTGTACTGCAATGTCCGGCGGGAGATACCAAGGTATTGGGCGGTTTTTTCGCGGTGTCCGCCGTGCAGACGGAGTGCCATTTGAATGCGGAGATACTCCTCATTGAGGCATTCCGGGCCGGATTCCGGGGAGGGAGGCTCCAGCTGAAGCATGCCTGTGGGAATCTGGTTGATTTTGACCACGGATGACTCGCTCATAACCACCATGTGCTCTACAAGGTTGCGCAGTTCGCGGATGTTTCCCGGCCATTTGTAGTGATTCAGGATTTGATAGACGCGGCTTGAAAATTCCTTTTGAAGACCGTATTTCTGACAGAAGTGGTCTAAAAAGTAGTCGGCCAGGGGAGTAATGTCCTCCCGGCGCTCTCGGAGAGGCGGAATGGTGATGGGAATGACGTTAAGACGGTAATACAGATCCATGCGGAACGTTCCCTCCTTGACACACTGAGCGAGAGCCACATTAGAGGCGCAGATCAGCCGGAAATTCACGGCCCGCGGTTTGACTGAGCCTACCGGAATAACCGCTTTGGTTTCCAGAACCCGCAGCAGCTTGGCCTGGAGAGACAGCGGCATGGAGTTTACCTCATCAAGAAGGAGGGTGTTGTTGGCGGCGGCTTCAATCAGGCCGATCTTTCCGCCGGAGGCGGCCCCGGTGAACGCACCCTTCTCATAGCCGAAGAGCTCCGCCTCCAATAGGGATTCGGGGAGAGAGGTGCAGTTGATAGCCACCATCTGCTTTTTTCTGTAGGGGCTGTGCTGGTGGATATACTGGGCCACGATCTCCTTCCCGGTTCCGGATTCTCCCAGAAGGAGCACGGAAGCGTCGCTCTGCGCCGCACGTGCGGCCTGCCTCAGAACGCCCACCATGGAGGGACTTTTGGCAATCACCTCTCTGCGGTCGTCCCAATTGCCGCGTATTCCTGTAGCAATGGCGTTGATGGCCTTGGCGTGGCTGTATTTCTGGTTCATGGCATCAACCTGGATCTGGCAGGAGATGGCGTATACAATTTCACCCTGCGCGTTGAAAATAGGGGACACGGTTACCAGACGGCCCACCTGTTTCCCGTCGGCAGAAACTGTAACATGAATCTGCGTGACAGCCCGCTTCTCGTGGTAGACCTTGTCTACGACGCTCTCCTTGTAGAGTCCGCTTGCGATGAAGTCATATACCGTGTGATTTAAGTAGTCCTGACGGGTTCGCCCTGTGTATTGCAGGAGCGTCTTATTGACAAACAGGTATGTCCCTTTGTTATCAAAGATGATAATTCCAACATCCAGATTATCCAGGATGTTTTCCAGCCCGGGCAGATTGCTTGCCATAGCTTCCAGCCCTCCTTATGCGTTCTGCTCCTATGCGTTTCCCCTTTAAAACTATCAAATGGAGGGCAAAAAATCAACCACAATTGTAGTGGGTTGCACAGGCGAAATTGGAACTGCACATTGAAATACAAGGATTCCTGAGTGAGCATTTGCACAAAAATTGCATTGTCATGCCCTGAATGTGCAATTCCGGCGGGAAGTCGTGAATTTGCCTCGAGAAGTGGCCGAAACAGGGGCGAAAAACAGGGGGATACGGGCTGGCATCCGGTTTGCTTCCTAAGGTGGTCAGACACGACCTATGTCCTGTCACACGATTTTAGCAAGGAGAAGGAGGACTGCAATTGATGAAAGCGGCAATTATGGGCGCTGGAGCAATGGGAACCGTCTTGGGTGCCTTTCTTACCAGAAACGGGTTCCCGGTGGATCTAATCGACTCCTATCCGGCCCAGGTGGATGCACTCAACGAAAAAGGGGCCGGCGTTGTTGGCTGTGCAGAGCTGACTGTCCCGGTCCGTGCACTGCTGCCGGAGCAGATGGAAGGGGTCTATGACCTGGTGTTTCTGATGGTCAAGCAGACCAACAATGAGGCGAGCCTTCGGGCGCTGTTGCCCCATTTGGGAGAGAACAGTACGGTATGTACCTTGCAGAACGGAGTGCCGGAATTAGCTGTGGCCGAGTTCGTCGGCCGGAACCGCACAGTAGGCGGAGCCTGCCGTTGGGGGGCCACGTTTGTGGAGCCCGGTATCTCCGAGCTGACCAACGCCCTCTCCGCCCGCACGGTTCTGTTTGAGATCGGGGAGATCGACGGACGTATTACCGACCGCATCCGAGCGGTGGCCAAGGTTTTGGGCCATATGGACAACGGCAAGGTGGAGATTACCGACAACCTGATGGGGGCCCGGTGGCTCAAGCTGATGCTCAACTGCTGCATGAGTGGCCTGTCCTCGGCCTTGGGCTGTACCTTTGAGTCGGTAATCTCCAGTGAAAAGGCGCTGGCCTGCACCTCCTATCTTGCGGCTGAGGTGGTCCATGCAGCGCGGGCCGCGGGCTTCCAGCTAACGGATACCAACGGACTGAATACCGCAGAGATCGCCGACTTCCAAACGAAGGAGGAGTTAGAGCGGTCCAAGGGATACATCTACCGCAATTACTATCCCCTACGCACTGCCAAGGCCAGCATGTTGCAGGATCTTGAGCGGGGGAAAAAGACGGAGATCCAGATGATTAACGGTTATGTCGGCGCTATGGGCCGCAAGTACGGTGTTCCCACCCCGTTCAACGACCTGGTAGTGAAGATAATTACTGATATAGAGGAGGGCCGCCGTAGAGCGGAATTCGGCAACCTGGCTCTGTTTGTCCTGCCGGAGTTGCAATAAGAAAGAGACAAAAAGGAGGAAAACCTATGTCCTACGTCCGCAACGACAGCCTGATGTACCAAATGCCGGTTCATTTCGGGCCCTGCGTAACTCCCCGACAGAACAAAGAGGGGAAGCGCTTTATCTATGACCAGGCTACGCGACTGACCAAGCATACTATTGTCTACGAAAGTGATCCGGAGGCCCTGTCCGCTGTCCTGCCCCAGCGGTTCGAGCTGGCTGCCCCCTACGTCATCATCAATATGAACATGCTGCGGGACGTGGCTTGGCTGGCTGGACACGGATACAACCTTACCGGCGTCTCTGTGCCCACCCGTTTCCATGGAGAAAAGGGGGTGGTGGAAGGCAACCTGCTTCTGGTTATGTGGGAAAACCATGCCGACCCCATTATTACCGGCCGGGAGCAGCTCGGTTACAGCAAGATATTTGCCTCCATCGACGACATCCATACGTACGGGGGGGTATCAAAGACGGAGCTGACCTCCTGGGGATTCCGCTTTCTGGAGCTGGAGTTTGATGCCAACCGCCAGCCGGAGAATCTGGAGGAGCTGAAACGGGTGCTGAATAACCCGGATAGTCAGGGCATCATGCACTATAAGTACATCCCGCGTACCGGCGGCGGCTTCACTCAGGCGGATGCGGAATATGTCTGCCTGAATCCTAAAGCAGCCAAGCTGCCTGACGACGTAAAGAAGTATCCGGCGGATCATCTGACCTATATGGGCGGTCAGGTGCGCTGGCATATACCCACCTGGGAGGATATGCCCACCCAGTACCATGTGGCACAGGCTCTGGGCAGTCTGCCAGTCAAGCGGATCGTCGGCGCGGTACGTTCGGAGGGCTATACCCTGGGCGATCTTTATGGGCAGACCACCGTCATGTGAGGCCTGCGGAGAAGCAAAAGCAAAGAGAATGAAGGAGCGCATTACCACGGAAGGAGTGATTGTATGTCCCCCAGCGTTATCAGCCTGATCGGTATCCTGTTGGGCATGGTCATCTTGGTTTTCCTGGCATTCAAAGGCTATAATGTCATTATCGTTTCTGTTATCGCCGCACTGGTTGTGGCCGTTTTTGCCGGCACCGACATTCTGCCGCTGATTACAGACTCCTATATGACCAAGTTCGCTGACTTTGCAAAAAATAATTTTATGATCTTTCTGCTTAGTGCCGTCTTTGGAAAGCTCATGGGCGATTCCGGAGCGGCCGACACCATCGCCTACTCCATGCTGCGCGTGGTCAACCACGTTCACAGCCAGCGAACCAAGCAGTTGGTCGGCGGTCTGATGATCACCGCCATTGTAGCGGTTCTGACCTATGGCGGCGTCAGCCTGTTTGTCGTCATCTTCACCCTGATCTCCATCGGCCGCAAGCTCTTTGAGGAGCTGGACATCCCCTGGCGGCACTACCTTACCTTCCACGGCATCGGTTCAGCTACCTTTACCATGACCATGCTCCCCGGTACGGCAGCGCTTCAGAACATTATTCCCACGCAGTATCTGGGCACTACGCCAATGGCGGGGGCCGCCATCGGCCTGACCGGCGCTGCTATTCAGATTTTACTGTGTGTTCTCTGGGCAGCCTTTATACTCAAGCGCGCCCGCGCCCGGGGTGAGGGCTTCCGCCCCTCCGGCGAAGCAGTCAAGGCCGCCTACCGGGATGAGGATGAAAAGAAAGCCGCCGCAGGAGAAAGCCAGGTCGGCATACCTCTGCTGCTGGCCCTGATTCCTCCGGTTGTCCTGCTTCTGGTGCTCAATGTCTGCAAGCTGCATGCGGTTATCGCGCTCTCCTGCGGCATTCTGGTATGTCTGATCCTGTTCGGCCTGATCCTGCGCCGCCTGGATAACCTCAAGGCCACTCTGGCAGCCGGCGCGGTGAATTCCATTTCCACCATCGGTACCACATGTGCTGTAGTGGGCTTTGGAGGCGTGGTGGCTGCGGTCTCCGGCTATCAACTGATCCTGGGCTCTCTGACCAGTATCCCGGGCCCGGCCATTTTCAAGCTGATTATCGCCGTGAACGTGGCGGCCGGCCTCACCGGTTCCTCCTCCGGCGGCCTTTCCATCGCTCTGGAAAACATGCAGGATTACTTCCTGGGGCTCGGCTTGTCTCCCAACGTCATTCACCGCATTGGTGCCATGTCCTCCGGCGGACTGGACTCCATGCCCCACGTCAGCGGCTTTGTCAATAACCTTCAGGTGTGCCGCCTGAATCACCGCCAGTCTTACCCCTCTTATGCCATGGTCTGTCTGGTCATTCCCATCGTCACAACCTGTGCCTGTGCTGTACTGCTCCAACTGGGTATTCTGCCTGCTGTTTAGTGGATTTAGAAAAAATGGATTTGAACATTTGCAGAAAGGAGTCTATATTGTTATGGAGCTCAATCTGAACGGAAAAGTCGTCGTTGTTACCGGCGGCTCCAGCGGTATCGGGGAGGAAACCGCCATGGAGTTTGCCCGGGAGGGCTGCCAGGTGACCATCGCCTCACGCAGTGAGAAAAAGCTGGCGGAAGCCGCCGGGCGGTTCGAGGCCGAGGGCTTTCAGGTCCACACCCAAGTCGTGGACGTATCCAAGCCGGAAGATATCAGCGCCCTGGGCGAGAAGGTCTTTCAGCAGTTTGGCCGTATCGACGTGTGGATCAACAACGCCGGAGGGAATATCACCAAGCCCTTCCTGGAGCTCACGGTGGAGGACTGGAACTTTGTTATCAGCACCAACATGACTTCCGTATTTTGGGGTACCCATGTGGCAGTCGACTACATGAGACGGACTGGCGGCGGCGTCATTCTCAATACCTCATCCTACATGGCGCTTATTCCTGCCACACAGAAGATTGCCTACGCAGCTACCAAGGCGGGCATTGTGAACATGACCAAGACGACTGCCGGTGAGCTGGCCCCCTTGGGTATCCGGGTCAACTGTGTGGTGCCCGGCCTGATTCAGACGCCAATTGCGGCCGAGCGTATCGCTGCCAACCGGGAAAAGCTGTGTGCCCAGATTGCGCTACAGCGCTTCGGAGTCCCCTCTGATGTATCTCGTGTTTACACCTTTCTGGCGTCCGATGCTGCGGCATTCATCACCGGCGCCGCAATCGAGGTCAGCGGCGGAAAGCTCTGTGTCCAGGATATCGGCGCTCCCTGGGGAAAGCAGATCTGACCGAGGAAGGCAAATGGTAAATTTGTTTCTTTATCATCTGCTTGTATAGGACAGCCTCCACAGATGCTCCATTTGACAGATGGCTCTTACTTGTACGGAAGTCAAAGTTATAAATACTCTATATTTGAAACCAGAGAGAAGCAGCCGGGATGTGTGTGTTCCGGCTGCTTCTGTCAGATTTTAAATTTATTCACTGGCTTTCTTTGCATTCTGGCACTACCCCAAACCGTGAACCCTACAGGATTCCGGAGCTAACCGAGAGCGGACGCCCCTCATTCCCCGGCCGCATGGCGCTGGGAGGTGGTGGCCGCGTTGGTGCAGGCGCCTGGGGGGAGCCACGCTGACAAGTGCCCCTGCGTCCCGGATTGCGTTCCTGGTGTCCGCCCAGTCAACTGCTTTTTTTGATGAGCGGCTTATGGACGTTTGGAGCGTGTAGACGCTTTTCAGACCCGAATTAGTGGTGGGGCTCTTTACAAACAGAAGTGCCTATATTATCATAGGGGACATCTGGATAATAGGGAGGGTTTTTGTGGAACGTCTCACTTATACGGCGCTGGAACAGGGGAGATATGACGGATACCTGCTGCGGCAGGCCCCTGAGCGGGTACTCCAATTCGGTGAAGGAAACTTTCTGCGGGGATTCGCAGAACATTTCATTGACGTGATGAACGAGCGTACAGACTTTCAGGGTAAGGTAGTGGTGGTTCCCCCCGCCTCTGCCGGAAAGACCGGCCGCATCAACGATCAGGAGGGGCTCTACCAGCTCTGCCTGCGGGGGCGGCGCAACGGGGAGACGGTGGATCAGTGCCGGATAGTGAGTTGTATCAGCCGGGCGGTGGACGTGTTTGAGGAGTATGACGCCTTTCTCCGCACGGCCCATAATCCGAATATGCGCTTTATCCTCTCCAATACCACCGAGGCAGGAATCGTCTACGAGCCGTCCAGCCGGATGGACGACCGCCCCCCCGCAGGGTTCCCGGCCAAGCTCGCACGGCTGCTGTGGGAACGCTACCAGACCGGACTGCCGGGGTACATCATTTTTCCCTGTGAGCTCATTGCGGACAACGGCGGGACGCTGCGGGACTGCGTACTGCGCCACGCCCGGGACTGGGGGCTGGAGGCGGGCTTTTTCCGCTGGCTGGAGGAGGAGAACGCCTTTTGCAGCACTTTGGTGGACCGCATTGTTACCGGCTATTCCCCGGAGCAGGCCGGGGCGGTGGCGGAGGCCACAGGCCTGGAGGACAAGCTGCTGGATGTGGCGGAGCCCTTCGCCCAGTGGATTATTGAGGCTCCGGAGTGGGTGCAGGGGGAGTTCCCGGCGGAGCAGGCCGGTCTGCCCGTGCGCTTTGTGGCCGATCACCGCCCCTACCGGGAGCGGAAGGTGCGCATTCTCAACGGGGGCCACACTGTCCTGACCCCGGCGGCCCTCCTCTCCGGGCACACGCTGGTGCGCACCTGCATGGCGGACCGGGGGCTGAGGAACTTCCTGGATGGGGCGCTGTTTCAGGAGATTATCCCCACACTCTCCCTCCCCCGGGCGGAGTGCGAGGACTTCGCCCTGGCGGTGGAGGAGCGGTTTGACAACCCCTACGTGGACCACCGCCTGGTGGACATTGCCCTCAATTCCGTCTCCAAGTGGCGGGCGCGGGTGCTGCCCAGCGTGGAGGCCTTCCACCGCCGGCAGGGGGCGCTGCCCCTCCGGCTGGTATTTTCTTTTGCGGCCCTCTGCGCCCTCTACAGCCGGGGAGAGGGGGAGGGGTGCCCAGTGCGGGACGAGCCGGCTGTGCTGGATTTCTTCGCCCGGCGCCAGGCGGACGGACCGGAGGCGCTGGTCGCCGCCTTTGCCGCCAGGGTGGACTTCTGGGGCCGGGATCTGACAGAGCTGCCCGGCTTCGTCCCCGCCGCGGGGCGGGCCATGGCCCGCATCCGGGCCGATGGCATGGCCGCGGCGCTGGAGGCCTGCGGGAAGGAGGCGCTGAAATGAGCCGCTGCCTGCGTATTGCGCCAACAGACAACGTGGCCGTGGCCCTGGAGCCGGTGGCGGCGGGGATCCGCGTGGCGGTGGAGGGGGCTTCCGTTACCACCCGGGAGGACATTCCCCAGGGGCACAAGCTCGCACTGACCGCCATCCCCGCTGGGGCGGATGTGATCAAGTACGGCTATCCCATCGGACGGGCCAGGACGGAGATCCAGCCGGGCCAGTGGGTGCACACCCACAACCTGGCTACCCGGCTGGATGGGGCGGGCGCTCCCCAGGCTCAGGTGGGGGGTGGGGCCCCGGCCCCCCTGCGGCCCCGCTCCTTTCAGGGCTACCGCCGGGCGGACGGCCGGGTGGGAATCCGCAACGAGCTTTGGATCGTGCCCACCGTGGGCTGCGTTAACGGCGTGGCCCGGTCCATGGCCCGGCGGGTGGAGGACTATGCTAGGGGGCGGGTGGACGGAGTACACGTCTGGTTCCACCCCTACGGCTGCTCTCAGATGGGGGAGGATCAGGAGCACACCAGGGCCATCCTCTGCGGCCTGATCCGCCACCCCAATGCCGGGGGTGTACTGGTGCTGGGGCTGGGGTGTGAGAACAGCAGCATTGCCGTGCTGCAAGAGCGGCTGGGCCGCTGGGACAGCCAGCGGGTGGCTTTCCTGGAGTGCCAGGCCGTGGAGGATGAGCTGGCCGAGGGGGAGCGTCTGCTGCGGGAGCTGGCCGACCGGGCGGCAGCGGACCGGCGGGAGCCGGTGGGGGCCGATGAGCTGGTGGTGGGGCTGAAATGCGGCGGCTCCGACGGCCTTTCCGGCATCACGGCCAATCCCCTGGCGGGCCGGGTGACCGACCGGGTGATCGCCATGGGCGGCTCCGCCCTGCTGGCGGAGGTGCCGGAGATGTTCGGGGCGGAGGGGGTGCTGTTCCGGCGCTGCGCCGACGAGGGGGTGACCCGGGCCCTGCCCGCGCTGGTGGAGGAGTTCAAGGACTACTTCACCCGCCACGGGCAGGTGGTCTATGAGAACCCCTCGCCGGGCAACAAGGCGGGTGGGATCACCACCCTGGAGGAGAAGTCCCTGGGCTGTGTCCAGAAAGGGGGAAACACACCCATAGCGGATGTGCTCCACTACGGGGAAACTGTGCGCCGCCGGGGGCTGACGGTGCTCCAGACACCGGGCAATGACTTGGTGTCCGCCACCGGGCTGGCAGCGGCGGGGGCCCACCTGATCCTCTTTACCACCGGGCGGGGCACTCCCTTCGGCGCGCCGGTGCCAACCCTGAAGCTGGCCACCAACACCGCCCTGGCCAGCCGCAAGGCCGGCTGGATCGACTACGACGCAGGCGGCCTGGCCCAGGGGGACGCTTGGGAGCCCCACATTCAGGCGCTGCTCCAACTGGTGCTGGACACGGCCTCCGGCGCCCCCACCCGTGCTGAGGCCGCAGGCTATCGGGAGATCGCCATCTGGAAGGACGGCGTTACTCTTTAACCGATATGGGAGCAGATAAAAATCCCCGCCGCAGAGAATCTGCGGCGGGGATTTTTGCGCACTAAAAGGAACAGTGAATCATGGTATTGATGGCCTCCTGATAGGAGAGCTGAATGTGCTCGGACAGCAACCGGCAGGCATCTTCCGGGCGGCGCTCTAAAATGGCATTCAGGATATCAATATGCTCCCGGTTACTGACCTGATAACGGCTTGGACGCCAGGCTGTGATGCGGATGAGGTTGAGATATTCCGTGAGGCTGCGCATGAGCTGGGAGGCATATTGGTTGTGAAGTGTGTCAACCAGCTTCAGGTGAAATTCGTTGTCCAGTTCAATAAGCGGCGCAGCCGTCTGGCCCGCGTTTCCGGCCTCGTCGTCCTGATGCTGGAGCAGCAGCGTGCGCATGTCCACCGCCCACTGGAGATCCACCTGGTGAAAGCACTGATGGAGAATCAGAGGTTCCAGCAGGGAGCGAATTTCAAAGATATCATGGATGTCCTTGAGCGTGGGGCGGCTGATTTCAATCCCTTTGCGGGGATGTATATGAACCAGCTTGTCCTGAGCCAGGGCAAGAACCGCCTCCCGGACGGGAGTACGTCCAAGCCCCAGCAGCGCCTGGAGCTGTGCCTCATTGATGAATTGTCCCGGGGTCAAATCTTTTTGCAGAATCATCGTCTTGATCTGGTCATACGCGACCTGCGACAGACTATCCCGCCGTTTATCCACCACTGCCGCCATTGGCATATCCTCCTGATACTCTATGTGATATATGACAGACACATAGAAAAATGGCTGTACTTACAACATCGTTGGTGTCATTATACCAGCATCTTTTCCAGGGGTCAAGGCTTTAAAGTGGGGAAAAATGGATAATTTTTGTGCTTTATTTACAAAATTTAAGGATGGGAAATGGCTATCTTGGCAAAATTATCGGTTTATGTCTTGACGGATGGAGGGAACTGTGCTACATTTTGGGCTAGAGATATATCACAAATATATTATAAAACAGATTGGACTCCTGCGGAAAGCAGGGCGGCCGGCGGGCCCGCGCATCGGGAAACGGCGGACTAGGAAGGATGGAAAGCCATGAGACCATTCCTGGATGAGGATTTTCTGTTGACCAGTGATACGGCGAGGTATCTATACCATCAGGTGGCGGAACGTCTGCCCATATTGGACTACCACTGCCACGTGAGCCCGCGGGAGATCGCGGAGGACCGGATCTTCCACAACCTGACCCAGCTCTGGCTGGAGGGGGACCATTACAAATGGCGGCTGATGCGGGCCAATGGTGTGGACGAACGGTATATCACCGGCGATGCCGGGGATTATGAGAAGTTTGAGGCTTGGGCCGGCGCCGTGGAGCAGGCGGTGGGCAATCCCCTGTACCACTGGAGCCATCTGGAGTTGCGGCGCTACTTCGGTTACACGGGACACCTGACGGCGGCCAACGCCCGCCAGGTGTGGGAGCACTGCAGCGCCGTCATCGGCGGGGGCCTGAGTGTGCGTGAGATCCTGCGTAAATCCAATGTGACCCTTTTGTGCACCACTGATGATCCGGCGGACACCCTGGAATGGCACCAGAGGCTGGCTGCCGACCATACCCTGGAAACCAAAGTGCTCCCCGCATTCCGGCCGGACAAGGCGGTTAACGTGGAAAAGGAGGACTTCCCAGACTATCTGGCCCGGCTCTCCGCCGCCGCAGGGGTGGACATCAACGGATGGGGGAGCCTGCTGGCCGCCCTGGATAACCGGATGGACTTCTTCGCACAGCACGGCTGCAAGGTGTCCGACCACGGCTTGGACAACCTGCGGTACGCCCCGGCCCGCCCGGAGGAACTGGATGGCGTGGTCAGGCGCCGCCTGGCGGGAGAAACCGTGACGGAAGAGGAGGTGCGGCAGTATAAGTGGGCGCTGCTGACCCACCTGGCACGGGGCTACGCCAAGCGGGACTGGGCCATGCAGCTTCACTTCGCCGCCCAGCGGGACAACAACCACCGTATGCACCGCCTGCTGGGGCCGGACACCGGCTACGACAGCATCGGCCCTGGGGTGAACCTGCCGGCACTGGCTGCTTTCCTGGACGGGCTGGATGAGACGGGGGAGCTGCCCCGCACCATCCTCTATTCCCTGGAGCCCAGCGACAACGCCGCGCTGGTGGCCCTGATGGGCTGCTTCCAGGGGCCCGGTACTGCGGGGAGGCTACAGCACGGCTCCGCCTGGTGGTTCAACGACCACAAGCCGGGGATGGAGGCCCAGCTTACCACCTTGGCCGCAGGCGGCTTGCTGGGCAACTTTATCGGGATGCTCACCGATTCCCGCAGCTTCCTGTCCTACACCCGGCACGAGTACTTTCGACGCATCCTCTGCAACCTTATCGGCCGGTGGGTGGAGGACGGCGAATTCCCCGATGACCCCGCCGCGTTGGAGCGGCTGGTGGCCGGGATATCCTATCGCAACAGCATCCACTACTTCGGTTTCGAGCAGTATCACTTACGGGGGGCAGATACGGTATGAGTATGATCAGCGTCAAAGGGCTTCAGAAGAGCTTTGGCAAGCACGAGGTGCTCAAGGGCATCGACATCGAGATCCAGCCCGGCGAGGTGGTGGCCATTGTGGGCCCCTCCGGCTGCGGCAAGTCCACCTTTCTGCGCTGCCTGAACCTGCTGGAAAAGCCCACAGGGGGACAGATCCTCTACCACGATGTGGATCTGGTCAGCGCCGACGCCAGGAGCGCCAACAAGGTGCTCCTGGGTATGGGCATGGTGTTCCAGCAGTTTAACCTCTTTCCCCACCTGACGGTGCTGGACAACATCATGCTGGCCCCCGCCCTGGTTAAAAAGCGGGATAAGAAGGAGTGCGAGAGCCAGGCCATGGAGCTGCTGAAGACCGTGGGTCTGGAGGATAAGCGGGACGCCTACCCCAACCAGCTCTCCGGCGGACAGCAGCAGCGCATCGCCATCGCCCGGGCCCTCGCCATGAGGCCCGAGGTCATGCTTTTTGACGAGCCAACCTCCGCCCTGGATCCCGAGATGGTGGGCGAGGTGCTGGACGTGATGAAGAAGCTGGCCGCCGATGGTATGACCATGTTGGTAGTGACCCACGAGATGGGCTTTGCCCGCGAGGCGGCCGACCGGGTGATTTTCATCGACGGCGGCCGCATTGTGGAGGACAGCGAGCCCGAGGAGTTCTTCGCCCATCCCAAGAACAAGCGTCTTCAGGATTTCCTGAGCAAGATGCTCTGATTCAAACCATTCAAGGAGGAAGCAAACATGTCTCAGATCAAGGTGACCCGCTACAGCGGCGTCAAGTACGAATTCGTGGACGGCTATGCCCGTGTGCCGGTGCTGGAGGGGGAGTTTGACCAGGCCCACTTCGCCCACTGCGCCCTGCAGCCCGGCTGCTCCATCACACCGGAGGTCTACTCCGTCACCGAGCACAACCAGCTCTTTATCTTCACCAAGGGCAAGGGCTATGTGACCACCCCCCGTCAGGCGTGGAACATCAGGGAGCCCGGCGTATTCGTCCCTGAGTTTGACGCGGAGCGCTTCACCATCACCTGCTCTGCGGACAGCAAGCAGCCCCTGGAGTTTCTCCACATCATCACCGAGCTGAGCGACTACGACAAGACCTGCCTGGTGGAGTCCCGCATGGTACTGCCCCGGTTCCGCGGTATCTCTGAGGGCTGGACCTACGACGAGGATTTCAAGGACAACGACACCACCACCTCCATTATGCTGCTGGAGCACCGCAACCTGGGCCGTCTGTCTATGGGCTGCGTCCGCGGCACCGGCCCCATCGAGATCGGACAGCACATCCACAACGAGCTGGCCCAGTGGTATTTCCCCCTGCCCGGCTCCGAGTTCATCTACACCGCCGGCGGCGAGGAAGTAAAGATGACCGGCGGCGACCTGTCCTTCACCCCCACCGGCTTCTGGCACGGAAGCAAGGTGGAGGCCGGCAGGCAGTGCGACTACATCTGGTTTGAAATGTGCATCGACGGTTATCCCGGCGAGATCAAGTAAGCCAATTCACATTGACTCAAAGGCTTAATTTATTGTAAAGGGGAATGTACCATGGCTTTGGTTAAAATTTCGAAGGGCGCCGACATCCGCCACGAGTATACCGATGGGGTGTCCCGGGTGCCTGTTCTGGAGGGCGCCTACAAGGATGCGGCAGTGGAGCGCATCTCCCTTCAGCCCGGCGCGGAGCTCTCGCCCGCCCTCTATTCCAAGACGGAGCACAACCAGGTGTTTCTGATCACCGCCGGCAAGGGCTACATCGCCACCCCCCGCCGCGTGTTCAACATCACGGAGGTCTCTGTGTTTGTGCCCGACTTTGACAAGGAGCAGTTCACCTTCCACTGTGCGGCCGATGCCAAGGAGTGCATGGAGATCGTCCATTTCGTCACCGAGCTCAACGACTACGACAAGACCTGCCTGAAAGAGGCCCACCTGACCCTGCCCCGGTTCCGGGGCGTGTCCCAGGCGTGGCACTACAAGGAGGACTTTACCGGCGCCGACATCCAGCAGATGATGATGATCGAGCACCGCAACCTGGGCCGCCTGTCCATGGGCGCCAACTTCGGCACCGGCCCTAACTACATCGGCCAGCATATCCACAACGAGCTGGAGCAGTGGTACATCATGCTCCCCGGAGCCTCCTTCACCTACACCGCTGAGGATGAAAAGATCCACGTGGAGGGCGGCGACATCACCTTCACCCCCCACGGCTCCCACCACGGCAGCGAGTGCGCCGAGGGCGAGCGGTTCGCCTATGTGTGGTTTGAGCTGTGCGAGAACGGCTATCCCGGCGAGATTAAGTAAGTCATGAGGGCGACCTGGCCCCTTTTGGGCTCCAACGGCCCGTACAGCCGCGTCCCGCTTGCCGCGTTTTTGGAGGCGGAGGTACGGCTTGGTCTGGACGGCGTGGATTTCGTGCCACAGACACCCCACTTCTGGTGCAGCCACACGGGACATGAGTCTACCGCCCCCCTCAGGGCCGCCTTGGCGGAGGCGGGTCTTCCCGTCCGGGTGCTCACGCCGCCCCCCTACCGCTACTCCCTCACCGCTCCGCCGGGGCGGCAGCGGGAGGCCACCTTGGACTACTACCGGGTATGCATCGCCCTGGCCGCCGAGCTGGGGGCCGGACGGCTGGTGCTGGGGGCGGCGGGGGCCTGCTGGGATATAGAGCCGGAGGCTCTGCGGCGGAATGCCGCCGGACTGCTTTCCGCGCTGTGTCCTCAGGCGGAGGCCGCAGGTGTGCGCCTGCTGCTGGCTCCGGTCATGGGGCCGGAGACCCCGCTTATTGCAGAGTCTCCTGTGCTGGGCAGGCTGGAGGAGCTCTCCGAGCTGCTCCGCCGGGTGGACAGCCCTGCCCTGGGGGTGTGCCTGGACACCAACGTTATGAGCACCTGGGGCGACAGCATCCCCCGGTGGTTCGAGCGGTTGGGGGAGCACACCGGCCTGGTGCGCCTGTGCGACGGAAACTACCACGGCTGGCGGGCCTGGGGCGAGGGTGTGCTGCCCATGGAGCGCTACCGGGCGGAGCTGGAGGCGGCGGGCTATGCCGGCCCGGTGTCCCTGCTGCTGCCGGGGGAGCGCTATGCCGGCCGGCCCTCCTGGCCGGAGGAGCGGGCCCTGGAGGTCCTGAGAGGAGGGGCGGAATGAGAGGCATCAAACGCAGTCAGCTGGTCAACATGAACCAGCACTACCGCCGCTTTTCCATGGACTTCTTCCTGGATTGCCAGCAGCGCCTGGGTATCGGGCAGATTGAGCTGTGGTGCGGCGCCGCCCACTTCTGGCTGGATCACACCGGCTATGACGATATCTCTGCCCTCAGGGCCAAGCTGAGGGCCCACGGCGTGCGGGTGGTGTCGGTCACCGCCCCCAGCATTGCCTACCAGTACCAGTATGCCGCCCAGGAGCCCGCCCACCTGGAGTACTCCTTTCGATATTTTTCCAACGCCATCCATCTGGCCGCCGAGCTGGGGGCCGACCGGGTGGTGGTGAACTCCGGTTGGGGCTACCAGGGAGAGGACGAGTCCGCCATGTGGAACCGCTGCCGGGATCACCTGGGCCGGCTGTGTCAGGTGGCCCAGCCCTGTGGAGTGACACTGGTCATGGAGTCCCTCCGGGACGACGAGAGCAACCTGGTCTGCAACCTGGAGCGGGCCCGCCGGATGCACCGGGAGGTGGGACACCCCAGCCTGAAGATGATGGTGGACAACATTGCCACCGGCGCGGCGGGTGAGACTCTCGGGGACTGGTTCCGGGCCTTTGGAGCCGAGCTGATCCACATGCACTTTTTGGATGGAGATCCCTGGCTGCATAACGTCTGGGGGGATGGCAACACCGCCCTGGCCCAGCAGATTCAGACCATGAACGACCACCACTATACCGGATATCTGGTGCAGGAGGTGGCCGACGAGCACTATTTTTCCGATCCCTATGCCGCCGACCGCCGGAATCTTCGGGTTCTGGAGCGGTTTGTGGAGGACGATTGACGTTATTTTCCGGCAGATGTCTCCGCCGGTCAATAAAAATCAGAAAAGGAAAAGGTGAATCAAATGAAGCTGAAGAAACTCGTACCTGCGGCCCTCTCTCTTGCACTGGTCCTCTCTCTGGCCGCCTGCGGCAGTCCCAGTGAGCCCTCCGGCTCCACGCCCCCTGACACCAATCCTCCCGCTACCGGTTCGGCTGTCCCCGGCACGGAGGCTCCCGCGGCCGACGACTCCCTCCAGAAGGTTCTGGACGCGGGCAAGCTGACCATCGCCGCTGAGGGCAACTGGGTGCCCTACGTTTACAACGAGGATGGCACCGGCGAGCTTACCGGCTTTGAGGTGGATATCGCCAAGGAGATCTGCTCCCGCCTGGGCGTGGAGCCCGACTTCCAGATCTCTAGCAGTTGGGATCCTGTGGAGGCCGGCATGGACTCCGGACGCTATGACTGCATCATCTGCGGCGTGAACCCCAAGCCCGAGCGCCAGGAGAAGTACAACATGTCCATTGCTTACGCCGAGAACCCCTTCTGCCTGGTGGTGGCCGGTGACAACGAGGAGATTACCAGCTTTGCCGACCTGGCCGGCAGGAGCTGCGCCAACGCCCTGAACTCCACCGCCGGTGATCTGGCCCGCAAGGCGGGCGCGGAGCTGTCCGACGCATCCCTCACCGCCGCCATGGATCTGATTGTCTCCGGCCGCGCCGATGCCACCGTCAACAATGTGGCCGCCGTAGAGGAGTACATGAAGGAGCGCCCCGACATGAACGTGAAGATTGCCGCTATCTATGAGCCCGAGGAGGGCGAGGAGTGGATCATCCAGTCCGCAGTGGCCTTCCAGAAGGGCGCCGACACCCTGACCGAGAAAGTCAACGAGATCCTGCAGGAGATGATCGATGACGGCACCTGCTACGACCTGACCGTTCAGTACTTTGGCCAGTCCGTGGCCGACAGCACCAGCATCTATCAGAAGTAAGCTGACCCCAGCACTTTTCCGCCGGGGGGCCGCCGCAGGCGGTCCCCCGGCCCTATGAACACTATTTCTAAAGGAGGCGGGCCGCTGTGGATAATACCCTTCAGTTGCTCATCGATTCGTTCTGGCCGCTCTTTAAGGCCGGTCTTACCATTTCGGTACCTCTGATGCTCGTTTCGTTTATCCTGGGACTGGTCGTGGCCTTCGCGGTGGCGCTGATGCGGATGTCCAAATGGAAGCCCTTAAAAGCCATTTCCTGGTTCTATGTCTGGGTCATCCGCGGTACGCCGCTGATCGTACAAATCTTCATCATCTTTTTTGGCCTGGCCTATGTGGGCATCATCCTTGATCCCATCCCGGCGGCCATCTTGGCCCTGACTATCAGCCAGGGCGCCTATAACTCCGAGGTCATCCGTGCAGCCCTGGGCTCCATCCCCAAGGGCCAGAATGAGGCGTGCAGGGCTCTGGGTCTGAACAAGTGGCAGACCATGAGCCGGATCATTGTCCCCCAGGCCGCCCTGGTGGCCGTGCCCTCCCTGGGTAACTCCTTCATCAGCCTGCTGAAGGACACCTCCCTGGTGGCGACCATTACCGTTCATGAGATCTTCCAGACTGCCCAGGCCATCAACGCGGTCAAGTTCCAGCCGCTGCTGCTGTATATCGAGGCCGCCTTTGTCTACCTGATTTTCAGCACGGTCCTGACCCAAATTCAGGGCATGCTGGAGAAAAAGCTGGGCAAGCATCTGGTGGATACCAGAGTGTGATGAGAGAGGCGCAAACATGTTACATTTGAATATGCAAGGTCTGCAGGATCGGGCGGCCTGGGCGCAAGCCGGTATCCGGCTGCCCCGCTACGATGTGGCTGCCGTACGGGCCCGCACCTGGGAGGCGCCGGCGTGGCTCCACTTTGGCGCGGGCAACATCTTCCGGGGGTTCCTGGCTGCGGCCCAGCAGACTCTTTTGAATACCGGCAGGGCCGACACAGGCATCCTGGCCGCCGAATCCTTTGACTTTCAGATCATTGACCAGGTCTATAGCCCCTATGACGCCCTGAGCCTGCTGGTGCGCATGCGCGCCGACGGCAGCGAGGAGCGGGAGGTGATTGCCAGCGTGGCCGGCGGCCTCAAGGCCGACTGCGCCGGCCCTGACTGGGCCAGGCTGACCCGGGTGTTTTGCAGCCCGACTCTCCAGATGGCCAGCTTCACCATTACCGAGAAGGGCTACGCCCTAACCGATCTGGAGAAAAAGCCCCTGCCGGTGGTGGAGCGGGATCTGGCCGCCGGGCCGGAGGGGCCCCGTCACACTATGTCTATCGCGGCGGCTCTGCTGTACCGCCGTTTCCAGGCCGGAGGCGCGCCCATTGCCATGGTGAGCATGGACAACTGTGCCCGCAACGGGGAGAAGCTCCGCGCCGGGGTGCTGTCCATGGCCCGGGGCTGGGCGGAGCGGGGGCTGGTAGAGTCCGCTTTCCTGGACTGGCTGGAGGACGAGGGCCGGGTGAGCTTCCCCTGGTCCATGATCGACAAAATTACCCCCCACCCCTCCGAGCGGGTGCAGGAGGAGCTGGGGCGCCTGGGTGTGGCGGACATGGCCATTGCCCGCACCAACACGGGCACCCTTATCGCCCCCTTTGTCAACGCGGAGATCACGGAGTACCTGGTGCTGGAGGACGCTTTCCCCAACGGACGCCCCGCCCTGGAAGGGGCGGGGGTGTATCTCACGGACCGGACCACCGTGGAGAAGGCGGAAAAGATGAAGGTGGGCACTTGCCTAAACCCCCTGCACACCGCTCTGGCGGTGTACGGCTGCCTGCTGGGGTATACCTCCATCGCCGCCGAAATGGGGGATGCAGATCTCAAGGCCCTGGTGGAGCATATTGCCGCCGAGAGTCTGCCCGTGGTGGAAGATCCCGGTATCCTCAGCCCCAGGGCATTCATTGACGAGGTGCTCCATGAGCGATTCCCCAATCCCGCCATCCCGGATACACCGCAGCGTATCGCAGCCGACACCTCACAGAAGCTGCCCGTCCGTTACGGCGGTACCCTCAGGCGCTATGCACGGCAGTCGGAGCAGGCATTGGCCGGACTGGAGTTCGCCCCCCTGGTGTTCGCCGGCTGGTGCCGCTACCTGCTGGGGGTGGATGACAGGGGAAACGCCATGCCTGTCAGCCCGGACCCCATGTTGCCCCAGCTCCAGGCCCACCTGAAGGGAATTGAAGTGGGCCGGCCCGATTCCCTGGCAGGACAGCTCCGCCCCATCCTGTCCAATGCAGCCCTCTTTGGGGTTGATCTGTATGCAGCAGGCCTGGGGGAGAGGACAGAAGAGATGTTCCGGGACATGCTGGCCGGCCCGGGGGCGGTGCGGGCCACCCTGCACCGCAATTGTGCATGTAAACAGCCATAACAGAAATAGAGGATTCTGTTCCGCCCTTCAGACGGCAGCAGGGCGGGAAGCGTAAGGAGGAAACAGCCTTGAAGATGACATTTCGCTGGTATGGGAGCCAACTGGATCCCATACCGCTGCGATACATCAAGCAAATCCCCAACATGAGCGGCGTGGTCACCTCCCTGATGGATCTGCCCGCCGGCGCGCTCTGGCCCACGGAGCGCATCTCAGCCCTCAAAGAGGAAGTCAATGCCGCTGGCCTGGAGATGGAGGTCATTGAGAGCGTCAATGTCCATGAGGACATCAAGCTGGGCCTGCCCGGACGGGACGCGTATATCGACAACTACCGGGAGACGGTGCGGCGGCTGGGCCAGGCGGGTGTAAAGGTGATCTGCTACAACTTTATGCCGGTTTTTGACTGGACCCGCACTGATCTGGCCAAGCCGCGGCCCGACGGCTCCACAGTCCTGGCCTATGATCAGGCAGTCATTGACCGCATCACCGACCCACAGGCCTTCGCGGATCAGATCCAACAGGGGGCAGGGGAGTTTGAGATGGCGGGCTGGGAACCGGAACGCATGGCGGAGCTCAAGCGCCTGTTTGCCCAATACCGGAATGTCTCCCATGAGGACCTGTTCCGCAACCTGAAGTATTTCCTGGAGGCAGTGATTCCCGTCTGCGAGCAGTACGATGTGAAGATGGCCATCCACCCCGACGATCCCCCCTGGGATATCTTCGGCCTGCCCCGCATTTACACCTGCCGGGAGAATATGCGCCGCATCGTGGAGCTGGTGGACAGCCCCTATAACGGGCTGACCTTGTGCTCAGGCTCTCTGGGCTCCAGCCCCTGTAACGACATTCCTGCCCTGGTACGGGAGTTCGGCGGAGAGGGACATATCCACTTTGCCCATGTGCGCAACATTAAGTTCACCGGCCCCGGCCGGTTTGAGGAGGCGGCCCACCTCTCCGGCGACGGAAGCCTGGATCTGTACGAAATTATGAAGGCCTATTACGATGTGGGCTTCGAGGGCTACATACGCCCCGACCACGGACGCATGATCTGGGACGAAAAGGGGCGGGCGGGCTACGGCCTGTATGACCGGGCCCTGGGCGCCAGCTATCTGAACGGCCTGTGGGAAGCGATTCAGAAGAATAACATTCAGCGTAATGGACAAAACGGCGCCGCGGCTGTGTAGCCGGACGGGAAAGGATATGGAGTATGAATCCCATTTTGGAACAGATTTGCCGCATTGGCATCATCCCGGTTATCGCCATTGACGATGCGAAGAAGGCCGTCCCCCTAGCCCGCTCCCTGGTGGAGGGAGGGCTGCCTGCGGCAGAGGTGACCTTCCGCACCTGTGCCGCCGAGGAGGCCATGCGGGCGATTGCGGCTGAGGTGCCCGAGATGCTTCTGGGTGCGGGTACCGTTTTAAACCATGAACAGGTGGACCGGGCCCTGGCGGCCGGGGCCAAATTTATTGTCAGTCCCGGCTTCAACCCCGATACCGTGCGCTATGTAAAGGCCAAGGGGGGGCTGATCCTGCCCGGTACCGCTACCCCAGGCGAGATGGAACAGGCCATGGCTTTTGGGCTGGAGGCGGTCAAGTTTTTCCCCGCCGAGCAAAACGGCGGTGTGGCCAAGCTCAAAGCCATCGCCGGACCCTATAAGGCTCTGAAATGGATGCCGACCGGCGGTGTCAGCGCCAAAAATCTGATGGATTATCTGTCCTTTGACCAGGTTGTGGCCTGCGGCGGCACCTGGATGGTGAAAAAAGACCTCATTGAGGCGGAGAACTGGGCCGAAATCACCCGCTTGACCCGGGAGGCGGTGGATACCATGCTGGGCTTCAGCCTGGCCCATGTGGGCATCAACTGCTTGGACGCCCAGGCGTCCGAGCGCACGGCCAGGACCATCTGCGGCCTGTTCGGCCTGCCCTTCCGGGCGGGGAACAGCTCCAACCACGCGGGGACGGCGGTGGAGTGCACCAAGGCCCCCGGCCCCGGCGTCCACGGACACATCGCCATCGGTACCAACAGTGTGGAGCGGGCCATCTATCATCTGGAGCGCCGCGGGGTGGCGATTGACCACGCCACCTGTAAGACCGATGCCAAGGGGCGGGCAAAGGCGGTCTACCTGGAGGGAGACTTTGGGGGCTTTGCTATCCACCTGGTGCAGAAATAAGGAGGGACGTACCATGAACAAGCGCGTTGTAACTTTTGGCGAGATCATGCTCCGTTTGGCCCCCAATGGATATTATAGGTTCTTCCAGAACGACCAGTTGCAGGCCACCTTCGGCGGCGGGGAGGCCAATGTAGCCGTCTCTCTGGCCAACTACGGGCTGGATTCCGTCTATGTTACCAAGCTGCCCGGCCACGCCATCGGCCAGGCGGCGGTCAACGCCCTGCGCAGCTTTGGCGTTGATACCTCCCATATCGTCCGGGGCGGAGACCGGGTGGGCATCTATTTCCTGGAGAAGGGGGCCTCCCAGCGGGGGAGCGTGTGCATCTACGACCGGGCCCACTCCGCCATCCAGGAGGCCCAGTCTGCCGACTTTGACTGGGACGCAATTTTTGCCGGGGCGGACTGGTTCCACTTTACCGGCATCACGCCCGCTCTGGGCCCCAATGTGGTGGAGATCTGCAAGGACGCCTGCCGGGCGGCCAAGGCCAGGGGAGTCAAGATCTCCTGCGATCTGAACTACCGGGGCAAGCTGTGGACCCGGGAGCAGGCCCGGGCGGCCATGAGTGAGCTGTGCCGGTATGTGGACGTGTGCATCTCCAATGAGGAAGACGCCAAGGACGTGTTCGGTATTGAGGCTGCGGAGACCGACATCACTGGCGGCAAGTTAAATAAGGAAGGCTACAAGAGTGTGGCCAGGCAGTTGGCTGACCAGTTCGGCTTTGAGCGGGTGGCCATCACCCTGCGCAGCTCCATTTCCGCCAGCGACAACGACTGGGCCGGCATGCTGTACGATGGGGAACACTACTGCTTCTCCAAGGAGTATCACCTGCGCATCGTGGACCGGGTGGGCGGCGGAGACAGCTTTGGCGGCGGATTGATTTACGCCCTGCTGGCTGGAAAGGACAGCCAGGCGGCCATTGAATTTGCCGTAGCGGCCTCCGCCCTCAAGCACTCAATTGAGGGAGATTTTAACCGCATTACCGTGGCGGAGGTCGAAAAGCTGGCCGGTGGAGACGGCTCCGGCCGGGTACAGCGCTGATACCGGTCATGGGGAGCGCAGACGGAATGGGACTGCTCACAAAATAGCGGAGAAATACCGCTGGGTCAATGCTCAACACCGTACGGCGGAACGATTCAGACCGGCGCAGCGTTTGAAAAGGCACTGTATTTCGTAGAAATACAGTGCCTTTTCTCTGCGTTCCCGACCATTTGTTTTGTGCCTTCAAGTCTCGGGCAGATGCATTGAGAGGCAGAAATGTTGCTGCAAATACCGTGAGAAAGCACAGCCAAGCCAAGCCTCATTTTTGAAATGAGAAGCATAATATTGCGGTGTCCTATCGGCAACAATTTATACCACGCTTTGGACGACAGAGCGTGGAGCTGCCTCTAAGATGCACAATCTAATGATGGATTTCCCTATAGTATTGTTGTATAATAAATAAAAATTCAGGGATAAGGATGGGGCGCTATGGAGGAGTATCGTATTACAATTGCAGGGCAAAGCAAATATGAAATTGAACTCTGTGCTGTCCAGTGTGGCAGGGATTATAGTGTCACAATCTGCGGTGGGGGCCGTCATCATGTGGGAGCTGCGGCGCTGGGGTGCGACGAATCCGGAACAGTGGGACACAAAATGCGCGGCGCTACCGTCAGTGTGCTGTGTGTGTTCGGACACAGAGACGACGAGGCGGCACGGTGGGCGGCAAAGTATCTGGCTACCGAGCTGAAATGCAATGTCAGTGTAGCGGTCGGCATCCACATTGACCACGCGGATGGCAGTGAGATCCAATGCCTTCTGGAGAATTGCAGGGAGGCATGCAGACAATTCAAAGACCGTGTGCGGGCGGACAGGCTGTCTTAAAGCGGGTGAAAGTGGTGGTAGAGTACGGAGGAGAACCGTTCAGCCGAATCCAAATGAGGGTGACAGGGGGGAGGCATCAGCCTCCCCCCTCTAAGCAGGGAATGGTTTGGGCTGCCCCTGCCGCAAGCCCATCTCTCCTGGGGTACATCCCTGCATCTTTATGACATGATTCTCTCACAGTTTTATTTTCCACGGTTGTGGCGCTTTGGCAGGTTGTACTTTTTGATCTTGCGAACCAGAGTCGACAGATCAATGCCGAGAGTGGCGGCAATCTCGCTGGTCGTAGTCCAGATAGGTGATGTCCATCTGCTGGCGGAGCTGCATCAGCTCGGTCATGTCCCGTGCGTTGCCCACCGCGCCGCGGGAGTCGTCCGTCCGGGCTGTAGACAGAGGAGAGGGTGACGAGGAGAAGCCGCCCGGAGTCGGCCTGGTACTTGATGAGTTCAGAGCGGCTTTCCCGGCTCTGGAACATCTCCAGCATTATCCGCGAGATGGGAAACTCCTCCATACCAAGCAGGTGGATGTTGTGCCCCTGGATATTTTCATCCGGGAGCTATGTGTGATACGTTCTGTTTGTACTAAATTTAGGGAATGCGCCGGGCCGCGTTTACAGTTTGAGAGCTAGGCCGGAGGCCTTCTCCTTCAGCATGCGCCCGCACAGCTCGGCAATGAACGCGCCCGCCTCGGCGGGGTTGGTGCCGCCGCGGTGGATGTTGGAGACTACGGTGCGGCTGGCCTCAGGGATGCCCACATAGCCGCCGTAGGTCATGTAGGCGCTCATGGACTCGCCGGTAGCCAGGCCGGGGCGCTCGCCCAGGAGGATCACGGTGACCTTGGAGCCCAAGGCCTCGGTGACGGCATCCATGGCTCCCACACGGCCGTACTTGATGAAGAAGGGGGTGCCCACACTGGCCCCCGTGCTGCTCAGCCCTTGAAGGATGGCGGGCAGGATGTCCCGGAGGTTGGCGGACACTGAGGTGCTGGACAGGCCGTCGGACACCACGAGCTGCACGTCGGGATTGCGCTTGCAGCGCTGCTGGAGCTCGGCCAGAGTCTCCTGAGAGAAGCGGCGGCCCAGATCCGGCCGGGTGAGGTACATGTCCTTGGTCTCGCAGAGGGTCTGCACGGTGAACAGGCCCATCTCTTCCAGCAGACGCTCCGGCACGTCGGTAAACACGGCGTCCATGGCGGCCGCGTGATCCGCCCGGAACCGCAGGTAGGTGTTGGTGCGGCAACGGGGCCCGGCTCGCCACACGCCGATGCGGGCCACCGTTTTGGAGCGCATGCGGCGGAACTCCTCCGGGTTGGCGGGGGTGGGCACGTCGATAATCTGGCGGAAATCTACGGCGGACAGGTCGCGGACCTCTCCGCTCTCCACCGCGCCGGAGGCCGGGGGGACGGGAGCGGCGGACTGTGCACCGGCGGTATCGCCCACTACCTCGGAGATGGCTTTCAGGATGAGCTCTCTCAGTTGGGTTTCATTCATATCAGTTCCCTCCCTCTCACTGTAGGAAAATGGAGGCGTCGCCGGCCAGCTCGGTCAGGACACCCTTTTCGTCAATCAGGCCCCGCTTCATCATCCACTGGTGGAACTCCGGCGCGGGCAGACGGCCGGAGAGCTCCCGCAGGGTGGCGTTGTCGTGGTAGCTGGTGTCCTGGTAGGAGAGCATGATATCGTCGTTGACCGGCACCCCGATGTAGTAGTTGGCCCCCGCGGCGTTGAGCAGCATGGTGGCCATCTCCTGCTCGTCCTGGGTAATGGAGGTGTGGTTGGTGTAGCAGGGGGCCATGCCCATGGGCAGGCCCATCAGCTTGCCCATGAAGTGATCCTCCAGGCTGGCCCGGATCATCTCCTTGCCGTCGTAGAGGGTTTCCGGCCCGATGAAGCCGGACACGTTGTTCACCATGAAGGGGCGGAAAAAGCGGCCAAAGCCGTAGGTACGGGCCTCCAGGGTCATCTCGTCCACCCCGCAGTCGGCGCCAATGGACACCTCGGAGCCCTGGCCGGTCTCAAAATAGAGCAGGTTGGGGCCGGTGCTCAGGGCGTGCTGGCAGGCCAGTTCATAGGCCTCCGTGCAGAGCTGGCGGCTCACGCCGAAGTCGTTGTTGGCGGCCTCTGTGCCGGCGATGGACTGGAAAATCATGCTCAAAGGCGCGCCCTTCCGAATGGCGTCCATCTGGGTGGTCATGTGGGAGAGAACCACCAGTTGGGTGGGGATGTCGTTGCGGCAGATAAAGCTGTAGACCGCATCCGCGATACGCCGGGTGCTCTCCACATTGTTTTCCACAGGGTTGATGCCCATGCAGGCGTCGCCGCAGCCGTAGGAGACGCCCTCCATCATCTGGATCAGGATCTCCTCGGGGTCGTCGGTGGGGCTGTTGGGCTGGTTGCGGAAGGCCAGCACGCCCGGCTGGCCGATGGTGGTGTTGCAGCGGGTGATGTGGTGAATTTTGCTGGCGCCGTAGACCAGATCCATGGCGGACATGAGCTTGGCCACGGCCGCCGCTACCTCGCCGGTGAAGGCCCGGCAACTGCGTACCAGGTCGTCCCCCGTAGTTTTGTGGTCCAGAATCCACTCCCGCAGCTCGCCAATGGTCATGCCCTTGAAACGCTGGTAGGTGGGCTGGTTGAGTCCGTCGAGATTGACCCGGGTCACCTCGTCCTTTTCATAGGGGACGGTGGGGTTCTCGGTCAGCTCGCCCACCGTCAGCTCGGACAGGACGACTTTGGCCGCCACCCGCTCCGTCACGGTTTCGGCGGCCACGCCCTGAAGCCGGTCGGCGGCCTTGGGCTCGTTGGCCTTGGCCAGGACATCCCTGATGTCGCGGAAGGCGAAGGTCTGGCCGTTCAGTGTGGTTTTCAATTTCATTCTGCTGCACCTCTCCTTTGCGCCGGACGCCCCCTCGGCGCCCGTTTCAAGCTTGTCAAATTTGGCTGTTTATGCAAAACAGCCCAGGGGCAGCGCCTGCGCTGTCCCTGGGCTGCATCGCCCGTGCTCTTGTACGCGCCGCCATAGCCTCAGGTCGGCGCACGATTTGGTTTTACTGCTCCAGAAAGTCGAAGGAGATCCGCGTCCCGCCGGGGCCGCTCTCCACGCTCCACTCGCCGGTGAGCTTCTCCCGCACGATCGTGGAGGCCAGCTCCAGACCGGCGCCTCCGGGGCGAGGGCGGTCCGCCTGGAAGCCCACGCCGTTGTCCCAGACGGTGAGCTGTCAGAGGGGGCGCCCGCTGTGGAGCTCGATGCCGATCCTTCCCGCCTGGCCGGAGGGAAAGGCGTATTTCAGGGCGTTCTGCACCAGCTCGTTGACCACCAGGGCCACCGAGGAGGCGCAGTCCGCGGACACAATGACGTCCTCGCCGCCCACGTGGATGGTGACACGGCGGGCGGAGGGCAGAAGGGTCTGGAGCATGTACCGGCGGATCTGCTCCAGAATCTGAAGGAGGGAGACCTTCTCCCGGGAGACCTGTACGATGCCATCCAGCGTGGCGGCCAGGGAGAGCAGCCGGTTGGCCGTATCCAGAAGGGCGGTCTGCACCGGCGGGGACTCGGCCGGATCACAGCCCCGGCTCCGGGTGAGGTTGGCGAGCATCTGAAGGTTGTTTTTCATGCGGTGCCGCAGCTCCTGAAGTGCCGTCCGCTGCAGGGCCAGCTCCTCCTCTAGCTGCCGCTGGCGGGTGAGGTCGTGGATGATGAGCGCCGCCCGGGCCTGCCCGGAGGAGAGAGGGAGGCGCTGGTACTGGAGTACCCGGTTGGCCAGGGCCGTCTCGTGCCTGTCCTGGTCGCACTCGCTGAGGGCGGCGGGCTGAATGTTGTTGACGGGCATCCCGGCCAGAGTGCCGATGTAACCCATCCGGCGGTAGAGGGCTGTGGCCGCCGGGTTGAAGCCGCAGACCCGGTCCTCCTCATCCAGGAAAAGGACGGCGTCGTCCAGACAGGGGGATACCGCAGCCCAGTCCAGAGCCCCGGACGCCTGCTCCGCCTCCCGCTCCCCAGCGGGCGGCGGCTCCTCGGCGGCCAGAGCGGGCCGCTCATAGATGAGGACGCCGATCAGCCGCCCCTCATAAAAGAGGGGTTCCACCGACTGGACGATCCGGCGGTCCTCCGGCATGGAGACCGCCCGCACCCCGGAGGTGGGAACCGCCAGACGGAAGGAGCGGTCCACCGCCGGCTCGTCCCGCCAGTGGATCAGCATACCCAGGATGGAGCTGCGGTAGTTGGAGGGGACGGTTTGGGGCTTCGCCTCACAGACCACGATGGCAGAGCGCCCGCTGACGGTCCGGCAGTCGATGAAGACATCCGCCTGCTCGGCGTTGGCCAGGGCGGGGAGCAGGGCGCCATAGGATTCCAGGTAGGAGATCTCCGCGTCCGTGAGATCCGTGTATTTCTGACAGAGCATCCGCGTGGCGCTAATCATGCCGCTCCTCCTGCTGGGCCAGCAGATAGCTGGCGACCCGGGCCATAGACATGCCCTTGCGGCGGCTGAGCTCCCGAATGTACTGGTAGGCCTCGTCCTCGCGCATCCCCCTGGTCTCCATCAGCAGGAGCTTGGCCTGGTCGATGGGCTCCCGGTTCTGACAGCGCCGGCTCAGGTGCTGATACTCCTTGTTCAGCAGGTAGTACTCCTTGCTGCGCGCAATACACAGCTCGATGGTAGGCAGAATCTTCTCCGCCTCAAAAGGCTTGGTGAGGTACCCCGCCGCCCCGCACGCCTGTACGCGCTCGATGTGCTCCCGGTCGCTGAACGCCGTCAGAATGATGACACATTTGGCGGCCCGGTCCGCCAGAACCTGTCTGGCCACGCTCACGCCGTCCAGCAGCGGCATCTGGATGTCCAGCAGCGCCACGTCAGGGGCCGACGCCCGGCAGCCCTCCACCGCCTCCATCCCGTCACAGGCCTCGCCCACCACCCGATATCCGGGGAGCCCCTCAAAAAAAGTGCGCAAGGTACGGCGAACGCCCTCATCGTCATCAGCCAGGAAAATGGTGGTCTTGCCCATCCTGGTCACACCCATACGCCTGTCCTCCCGTTTTACAAAAAAGAGCATCTTGAAGCGCACAAAAACGCCTCAAGATGCTCTCCACGCATCTGAAGTCAAACCCACTCCCGCCCGGAAGTGGAGTACGGCAGGTTTGCTACACCCGGCATAACCTGACCTTTCGATTGTATACGATATTATATAAAAAACCCGCCTTTCTGTCAACCGTAATTTGGAACTTATGGCTGGGATAGGAGAGAAAATTGTGATATTCTGCCTCCGCCATCTTGACAGGCGGGGGGCGCGCGGCTATAATGAACGCCGACAAGTGAATCAGCAGACGGTAGCGATTGCTTTCATTGGGAATGCGGTGAGAATCCGCAGCAGCCCTCTCTACTGTAAGGATGACAAGCGCCCAGATATGTCACTGTCCGGTACGCCGGATGGGAAGGCGGGCGTGAGGATGAGTCCAAGCCAGGAGACCAGCCGCCTGCGGTGTGTGCACGTTCTTTCGGTGGGGAAAGCTGTGCAGCGCCGGTCTGCCGGCCTGTCATCCGATTGCGGCTCCTCTCTGGAAAACAGGGGGGAGTTTTTTTGTGCATGGATTCATGCGTCAGTCAATTTGAGAGGAGCATGAACATGAAAAAGCGCACCCTGTCTCTGCTGCTTGCCGTTGCCTGTGCCCTGTCCCTGTCGGGCTGCGGCGGCGCGCCCGCGCCGGATGCCCAGACCTCCGCCCCGGCGGGCAGCGAAACCCCTGCCGCCGTGGACCAGACCCGCGAGATCGTCTTTGCCGCCTCCCGCGACCAGTGCCCCGGCGAGCAGGACGCCTACTACGCCTCCATGTCCCTGGGCGTGTGGGAGCCCCTGATCACCAAGGACGAGAGCGGCAAGCCCGCCCCCGCCCTGGCCACCGAGTGGGAGCACAACGAGGACTCCACCGTGTGGACCTTCCATCTGCGGGAGGGGGTCACCTTCTCCAACGGCACTCCCTTCAACGCCGACAGCGTGCTGGCCAACTTCGACCGCATGAAGAAGGGGCCCTTCGAGTCCTCCTTCTACGGCATGAACATCAACACCATCTACCCCGGCCTGGTCTCCTACGAGAAGACCGACGACTACACCGTGGTGCTCACGCTCTCCGAGGGGCAGCCCCTGCTGGACTACACCATGGTCAACTACGGCTCCGCCATCTTCGAGCCCTCCTGCTTCGCCGAGGACGGCACCTTCGCCGGCTTCCCCATCGGCACCGGCCCCTACGTGGTGACCGAGAACGTGCTGGGCCAGTACTGCGTCATCGAGCGCAACGATAACTACTGGGGTACCCCCGGCATCGCCAAGACCTTCCGCTTCAAGGTCATCCCCGACGCCGAGACCCGCTACACCGCCCTGCGGGCCGGCGAGGTCCAGGGCCTGTGCGATCTGGGCGCCATCTCCCCCTCCCAGGCCGCGGAGATCGACGGCGATCCGGCCTACAACGTGTCGGTGGGCGACTCCGGCATCACCCACTTCCTCAACGTCAACGGCGGCGCCTTCCCCTTCAACGACGTGCGCATGCGGGAGGGCCTGTCCCTGCTGCTGGACCGCCAGACCATCATCGACAGCTTCTACAACGGCTACGGCCTCGCCGCCGGCGGCTTCCTGAACTACACCTCCGCCTTCTACCGCGAGCAGCCCGTGCAGCACGACCCGGAGCGGGGCGCCGAGCTGATCCGCGAGGTGGTGGGCGACCAGGAGGTGGAGCTGCTGTTCCTGCTGCCCGGCGTGGACGCCAACCGCTACCCCTACCAGGAGGAGGCCGAGTACATCCAGTCCCTGCTGGAGAACATCGAGGGTACTAACATCAAGGTCAGCATCCAGCAGATGGACTGGGGCCCCTGCAAGGAGGAGATGGAGGCGGGCAACTACAACCTGTGCCTCAAGATCCAGGGCCTGCCCTCCGCCAACCCCTTCTCCCTGTTCAAGGGCTTTATGTACACCGAGGGCGGCACCAACATCAGCTACGGCCTGGGCTACCACAATGACCACGTGGACGAGCTGATCGAGGAGGCGGCTACCTGCCTGGACGCCGGCCGCCTGACCGAGATCTACACGGAGCTCCAGGAGATCTCCGCCGTAGACTTCCCCAACATCCCCGTGCTGTACTCCCAGGAGGTGGTGGCCTCCTCCAGCGACATCACCGGCTATCAGGCCACGGTGTACGGCCTGACCGGCTTCACCCAGGTCTGCTGGGCCGGGTAAGGACCGTGTGTGAAAATAAGCCCCCGCGAGGCGGGGGCTTATTTTCCGCCTGTATTCTGTCTCCGAAGGCGGTGGATCATGGCAATTCTCAAGTACATCGGCCGCAGGCTGCTGGTGCTCATCCCGGTGCTGCTGGGCATCTCCCTGGCGGCCTTCCTGCTGGGGCGCATCGCCCCCGGCGACCCGGTGGACGACGCGCTGTTCCGCATCGGCATTGAATTCCCCACGGAGGAGGACCGGGCGGACATGCGCGCCGAGCTGGGCCTGGACCGGCCCTTGCCGGTGCAGTACCTGGACTGGCTGGGGGACGCCCTCCGGGGGGATCTGGGCCGCTCCTACATCGGCAACAAGGACATCGCCCAGGAGCTGATGACCCGGCTGCCCATCACCCTCAAGGTCTCCCTGGCCGCCATGCTGGCGGCGGTGGTGTTCGGCGTGGGAGGCGGCGTGCTCATGGCGGCCTGCCACGGCACATGGCTGGATACGGTGCTCAAGGGGCTGTCCACCCTGCTGCTGTCGGTGCCCGGCTTCTGGCTGGCCCTGTTTCTCATCACGGTGTTCGCCGAGTGGCTTCACCTGCTGCCCACCAGCGGCCTGGACCGGGGGCTGGCCTCCCTGGTGCTGCCCGCCGTGGCTCTCTCCGCCGCCAACGTGGGCTCCACCTCCCGCTTCACCCGGGGCAACATCCTGGCCCAACTGGGGGAGCAGTACATCGTGGTGGCCAACGCCAAGGGCCTGTCCCAGCGGGCGGTGATGGTGGGGCACGCCTTCCGCAACTCCCTGGTGCCCATCATCACCCTCATCGGCAACTACTTCGGCGGTATCCTGGGCGGGAGCACCATCATCGAGAACATCTTTGCCATCCCCGGCCTGGGCAGCTATGTCCTCTCCGCCATCCAGAACCGGGACTACCCCGTAATCCAGGGCTATGTGCTCATCACCGGCACCACCTTCGTGCTCGTTACGCTGGCCATCGACCTGCTCTACATTGCGGTCAACCCGAAAATCCGCCTACAGGGGGGAGAGGCATGACAAGACGCCGGAAACAGAACATCAAGCTGGCCCTCGTGTGCGCCATCCTGGGGGCCATTGTCCTCATGACCATCTTCGCCCCCTGGCTGGCCCCCTATGACCCCCTGGAGGTGAACATGGAGCTGCGCCTGCTGGACCCCTGCCGGGCCCATCCCCTGGGCACCGACGCCCTGGGGCGGGACGTGCTCAGCCGGGTGATCTACGGCGGCCGGGCCTCCCTGCTGCTGGCGGTGGCGGCCACGGCCTGCTCCATGGCCGTGGGGCTGGTGATCGGCGTGGCCGCCGGCTACTGCGGGGGGATTGTGGACGGCGTGATTACCGCCGTCTCCAACGTGTTCCAGGGCCTGCCTGGCATGGTACTGATGATCGCCCTGGTGGGCGTCCTGGAGCGGGGCACCCGGAGCATCATCCTGGCCCTGGTCATCACCTCGTGGGTGGGCTTTTCCCGCCTGGTGCGGGGGGAGGTCATGAAGGTCAAGAGCGAGATGTACGTCGAGGGCATGCGCTGCCTGGGGGCGGGGCACCTGCGCATCGTCCTCCGCCACGTGCTGCCCAACATCCGCACCAACGTGATCCTCCAGTTCACCACCCGGGTGGGGCGGGTGGTGCTGTCGGTGGCGGGCCTGAGCTATCTGGGCCTGGGCATCGAGCCCCCCACCCCCGACTGGGGGGAGATGGTCAGCGGCACCGCCCGCCGGTACTTCCGCAGCGCCCCCCATCTGCTGTGGGCGCCGGGCATCTGTATTATCCTGCTGACCCTGTCCATCAACCTGCTGGGCGATCTGCTGCGGGACCGGCTGGACGTGAAGCAGGACGCGGTGAAGGAGCTGTGAGCATGGTACCGGACATTGAGATTCAGCACCTGTCGGTATGCTTCGACACCGCCCAGGGGCCGGTGTACGCGGTCAACGACCTGTCCACCACCTTCCGGGCGGGGCGCATCTCCGGCGTCATCGGGGAGAGCGGCAGCGGCAAGAGCGTCATGGGCATGTCCCTGCTGCGTCTGCTGCCCAATACGGCCCGGGTGACGGGGAAGTGCTTCTTCGGAGAAGACGAGCTCTACTCCATGCCCCTGCGGCGGCTGCGCAGGCTGCGGGGGGCGGCCATCGGCCTCATCCCCCAGAACCCCGGCGCCTCCCTGGACCCGGTGATGAAGCTCCGCCGCCAGCTCACCGAGGCCATCACCACCCACGGGCGCTGGAAGCGGAGGGAGGCGGAGGCCCAGGCCGCCGAGCTGCTCCGCCGCTTCGGCTTCGAGGAGCCGGAGCGCATCCTGAACCAGTATTCCTTCCAGATGAGCGGCGGCATGAACCAGCGGCTGGTGTCCGCCCTGGGGCTGGCCTGCCGGCCGGGGTGGGTGATCGCCGACGAGCCCACTAAGGGCCTGGACGCGGTGATCCGCAACCAGGTGTACTCCGTCCTGCGCCAGATCTACACCGAGCACCACTGCAGCATGCTCGTCATCACCCACGATCTGGCCCTGGCCCGCCGGCTGTGCGACGACATCCGGGTACTCTACATGGGCCGGATCATCGAGCAGGGCACGGCGGAGGAGGTCATGGAGCGGCCACGCCACCCCTATACCGCCGGCCTGATCCATTCCCTGCCCAGCCGGGGCATGGTGCCCATACCGCCCCCGGACCCCGGACGGCTGGAGCACACCGGCTGCCCCTTCTACCCCCGCTGCCCCAGGGCCATGGAGCGCTGCGGCCGGGAGGTGCCGGGGGAGGTCACGCTGCCCACGGGCGGGAAGGTGAGGTGCTTCCTTTATGAATAATAAGGTGCTGGAGCTGGAGGAGGTCAGCCGGACGTTCTCCAGCGGCGTGTTCCGCACCCATACCGTCCGGGCGGTGGATCGGGTGAGCTTTGCCCTGGAGCGGGGGAAAACCTTCGGGCTGGTGGGCAACAGCGGCTGCGGCAAGACCACCCTTTCCCGTATAATCACCCGCGTCCTCAAGCCCTCCGGGGGGCGCATCCGCTTCGAGGGGGAGGACATCGCACGCCTGGACCGGAAGGGGAGCCGGGCGTACCACCGGCGGGTGCAGATCATCTTCCAGAATCCGGAGGCCTCCCTGGACCCCTCCATGCGCATCCGGGACAGTCTGCTGGAGGCCATGGCCATCCACCGGCTGGGGGAGAGCCGGGAGGAGCGGATGGAGAAGATCCGGGCCGCGCTGGGGCAGGTGGGCCTGCCCGACTACCTGCTCTCCCGCTACCCCCACCAGATCAGTGGGGGCGAGGGCCAGCGGCTGGTGATCTGCCGGGCCCTGCTGCTGGAGCCGGAGGTGCTGCTGCTGGACGAGCCCACCTCCATGCTGGACGTGTCGGTGCAGGCCAGCATCATGAATCTGCTGCGGGAGCTCCAGGAGCGGCTGGGGCTGACGTACCTCTACATCACCCACGACATCGAGCTGCTGGGGTGGATCAGCCACACCATCGGCGTCATGCAGAGGGGACGGCTGGTGGAGGTGGGCAGCCGGGACCAGGTGATGGAGGCCCCCGTCCACCCCTACACCAGGGAGCTGCTCTACTCCTACACCCACTGGGAGGGAGGCGGGGAGACATGAGGGAGCGGGTGCCCATGACCGACTTCGCCCGGCAGTGGGCGGAGCACGTGGCGGCCAGCGCCTCCCCCCGGATGACCGACGACCAGGCGGAGCGGGACTTCTGGCACGCCTTCATGACACGCAAGACCTATGCCCCGGAGCCCTCCGCCCTCCAGGTGCTGGAGCGCCTGCGCCCCCTGCTGCGGGCCCGCGGGGTGGAGACCGCCCTGGAGGTGGGGCCCGGCTGGGGCAGCTATACCCTGACCCTAGCGGAGCTGTGCCGGGAGGTGGCCTGCGTGGATCTCTCCCGGGACGTGCTGGACTTCGTCCTCCGGGCCGGGGCGGAGCGCGGCCGGGACAATATCACCGCCTTCCATGCCAAGTGGGAGGCGTTCACGCCTGGGCGGCGGTACGATCTGGTTTTCGGCTATAACTGCTTCTACCGGCAGGCGGATCTGGCCGACTGCTTCCGGCGGATGGACCGGGCGGCGGACAAGCTGTGCGTGGCGGGCATGAACACCGGCCTGGCCCCCGCCTGGCTCCATGAGCTGGACGCGGCGGGAGGCCGGGTGAGCTGGGAGTGGAAGGACTACATCTACTTCGTGGGGGTGCTCTACCAGATGGGCATTGACGCCAATGTGATGGTGCTCCCCTTTGAGAAGGAGCTGTCCTACCCGGACACCGACGCCCTGGTGCGGGGGGAGTGCGCCCGCTGCGCCCCCGGCGCGGTGGACGGGGAGACCGCCAGGGCCATCCTGTGCCGCCACTTCACCCAGAGGCCGGACGGGAGCTGGCGCGCAAACGTGAAATACCGCAGCGGCGTGGTGTGGTGGACGCCGGTCCACCGGGACTGAGCCGCCCCGCGTCATGCAGAAGGGGGGGGGGGGGGGGGGGGGGGGGGGGGGGG